>ONXY01000163.1 GCA_900321945.1 uncultured Eubacteriales bacterium
GAGTCCATATCCTTTACCTTCACGATGGTTCCGATGGAAACCTTGTCGGTGGTGATCTCGTCGTCCGCCACCACGGTGGCGGTCCGGATGGTGGCCTGCAGACGGGTGATTTCAGCCTCCACCTTGGCCTGTTCCTTCTTAGCCTCGTCGTATTCGGCGTTCTCGCTCAGATCCCCGAATCCGCGGGCGATGGCGATCTGTTCGCTGACCTCGTTCCGCCGTACGGAAATCAGATAATCCAGCTGCTCCTCCAGCTTTTTCATTCCGCTTTCCGTCAGAATCGTTGTTTTCTCTTCCGCCATGTTTTTTCACTCCGTTTCATAATCAAGGCGCACCTGGCCGCTTTCCGCGGAAGGTGCGCTCTGTGTATCCTTTCAGGACGGGTTGCATTATACCCAACAAGCTTCGCGCTGTCAAGGGGTTTACTGATTCTTGAGCCTTCTGTCGCTCTTCCGGGCCAGCCAGGTTCCGAAAGTCTGCAGGATCTGCACCAGAATCACCAGAATCACCAGCGCGGAAAGCAGAACCGCGTGATTGGAACGCTGCTGGCCCTGAGCGATCGCCAGATTGCCCAGTCCGCCGCCGCCGACCGCGCCGCTCATGGCCGTATATCCCAGAATGGTCGTGACCGCGGTCGTGAAGGAGGTGATCAGCGAGGGAACGCTCTCAGGCAGCATCACGTGAAACACGGTCTGCCAGGTATTCGCGCCGGAGGACTGCGCCATCTCAATGATATTGGGATTCAGTTCACGGAGAGACCCCTCCACAAGCCTGGCCACAAAGGGAAACGCTGCGATCACCAGAGGAACGATAACGCCTGCGTCTCCCACGGCGGAACCGAGCAGCATCCGCGTGAAAGGCATCAGCAGAACGATCAGAATAATGAACGGCGCCGAGCGGAGCAGATTGATGACCCAGTTCAGCACGGCCATCAGCCAGTGCGGCAGAGGCCGGATTCCCTTTGAATCACCCGTTACCAGGATCACGCCCAGCGGCAGGCCGATCAGAATGGCGAGCAGGGTCGATACCAGAGTAATGTAAAGCGTGGAAAGGGTCGCCCGGAAAAAGTCCTCCTGGATAATCACCAGGGCGTCCGCCACTTTCTTTTCGCTGAAATACCGTGCGAGATATTCCGCCATCAGTTATCCGCCTCCTCTCCGGCCCCGTTTTCATCCTGCCGGCGGTCCTCCTGACGGACCGGATACTGGCTTTCCGCCTGAACGCTGACATCCGGCGTTCTGCTCAGGTACTGCACGGCTGTCGCCAGATCGTTCGGACCTCCGGGAATGTTCAGAAGCATCGTTCCGTACACCTTTCCGTCCAGGGTTCTGGTGGTTGCGGAAAGGATATTCGCGGCGATTTTGCATTCCATCGCCATAGAAGCCAGCAGCGGCCGGGTCGCGGCCTCAGCTCCCCGGAACACGAGTCTCACCATCTGATGATGTTCCGTGCCGAGGGAATCGATTCCCGCGGACATATCCGGGTAAACCAGCCGTTTCGTCGCCCGGGCTTTGGGATTGGAGAAGACCTCGCTGACGTCTCCCTCCTCCACAACCGTTCCGTTTTCCAGGATCGCCACGCGGTTGCAGATTTCCTGCACGACGCTCATCTGATGGGTGATCACAATGACGGTGATCCCCAGATCCCGGTTGATGGTCCGGATCAGGGAAAGAATATCGTGGGTGGTTTTCGGATCCAGCGCGGACGTCGCCTCGTCGCACAGCAGAACCTTCGGGTCCGTCGCCAGCGCCCGGGCGATGGCGATCCGCTGCTGCTGGCCTCCCGAGAGCTGGGCCGGAAAGGCTTTCGCCTTATCGGACATTCCGACGGTTTTCAGCAGCTCCTCCGCCCTTTCCTGCGCCTTTTCGCGGGGCATGTGGATCAGCTTCAGCGGCAGCATGATGTTCTGCAGGCAGTTGCGCTGCATCAGCAGATTGAAGGACTGGAAAATCATCGTCACATGGTGGCGCATCTCCTGCATCTGCTTTTTGTTCAGCGCCCCGAGATCCGTTCCGTCCAGTTTCACGGTCCCTTCCGTCGGCCGCTCCAGCATGTTGATGCAGCGGACAAGCGTGCTTTTTCCGGCTCCGCTCATACCGATAATACCGTAAATGTCCCCGTCGCGGATCGTCAGGTTCACGTTCCGCAGCGCCTCGACGGTTCCTCCGGCGGTGGCGAAACTCTTGGACAGGTTGCAGATCTCGATCATTCGGAATCCTCCGCAGCTAAGAAATCGGAAAACGTCAAAAGGACACCGGCCGGTGTTCCGGCCGGTGTCGGACGCGTTCGGTAGTTTATTCGGCGGCCGTCAGCAGAGCGTCCAGGGCTTTGGTCTGTCCGCCGTAAATCGCCATGGGTTCCACATGCACCGGGGCGATAATAGCGATGTGCGTGCCGTTTTCCGCGTTGAAATTCTCCTGATACGGAATATGAGCGAAGAAGTTCGCGTACACGTCTCCGGCTTCCACAAAGTCGTTGGGCGTCACATAGTCGGTCACTTCAAGGATTTCGAGGGTGATGCCCTTCGCGGCCAGAATTTCCTTCGCGATTTTCGCGATGGGCTCGTGCGGAACGGGCGTAACGGCAATGCTGACGGAGGTGCCGTTCAGAGCGTCGTAATCCACGGACGCGTCGTACCCGTCTGTGGGCTCCGCCACCACGGAAACCACGGATCCGTCCGGATAGGTCTCGGCGATATAGTCCGCCACGGCCTGGGAAGTGAACGCCGCGGTCAGAGCCTTGGTCAGATCGCTGTCCCTGTTTTCTTCCTTCACGCACAGCACGTTGCTGTAGGGAGAATCCGCGGACTCTCTGGCCAGACCGTCCGCGGCGGGATTCAGCCCGTTGTCCAGAGCATAGTTGTTGTTAATGATGGCGAAATCCACATCCTGCAGCAGGTTGGGCACATTGGCCGCTTCCGCTTCCACGAATTCAATGTCCGCGGCCGTGGAGGTCACGTCCTTGGTCGTGGCGGTGATGCCGGCCTCCTCGTTCAGCGTCAGCGCGCCGATGGACTGCAGCAGCAGCAGCGCCCGTCCCTCATTGGTCGCGTCGTTCGGGATCGCAATCTTCAGCGTATCGGCCATCGCGAAGGAGCCCATCGCGCAAATCACCAGAGCGGCAGCACACAGGAACGCAGCAATCTTTTTCATCTTGAACCATCCTCCTTCTCTTTCTCCCTCCCGGAAGGCCGCCGGGCTTCCCGCGGGGATTGTCCGCATCATATCATGCGTCCGTATCCTTGTCCAATATGAAATGATGATGGAGACCCATAGGTTCAGTCTATGGGTTCCCATCGTGAAAAAACGTCCGTTTTTATTTCCTGAGCAGCTTCAGCAGCGTGTCCGCGAGTTCTCCCACGGTTCCGACCTTCCTGAGCATCAGCTTGATGGCTTCTTTTTCCATCAGGGTGATTCTGTGATCCTTATTCCGGTCGAACCAGTCCACCAGCAGCTGTATGTCCTCCTTTGTCATGTCTCTGTCCTCCTCTTTTATTCCGCCTGGCTCCCCGCCTCTGCCGGTTCGAGATGAAGCAGGATCAGCTCGTATGGATTGTTGATTCTCGGGACGCGCGTGCTGTCTGTCATTCCCCGGGAAATCACCATTTTCCCGCCGTCGTGCATACCGTGGGTCAGTTTCGGAAACAGCCCCTGTCCGGGGGCGTACAGTCCGCGGCCGCAGATCTGAATCTGCCCGCCGTGCGCGTGCCCGCAGACCGTGAAGTCGATGTCCCGTCCCCGCACCTCGTCCCGCCAGATCTCGGGATGATGGCACATCAGCAGCTTAAATACTCCCTCCCGTTCAAACCCGTCCAGAAATTCACGGCAGGGATCTCCGTAAGGCCGGCTGGACAGGCCTCCGATCCGGATTCCTTTGAACGGTACGCTCCTGTCGTCCAGCAGTACCGCGCCGCTCTCCGCGACGGTTTTCATCCATTCCTCCCGGAAAGCGCAAAGCTGTTCGTGGTTTCCGAGGGAATAGAACACGGGAGCCGCTTTCGGAACTTCCTTCAGGAATCTGGCCGCCTCCTGAAAACCGTCCCGGTGACGGTTCACAAGATCCCCCGGAACCAGAACCGCGTCCGCCGCCCGGAAGTCGGGCATCACGTCGTCAAAATGCGCGGTATGCAGATCCGCGGCCACCGCGAACGTCATCTTCCGCGGGATTTTCCGGCTGCGCACGGTATAATGAACCCGAAGCCGATTCATCCGCATGCGGCTTTCCTCCTGGCCCGGACGGACCACGCCATGGCGAGCCCGCCCAGAATCATCAGCGCCGCCGCGCCCCCGGCAGTCTCAAAGGTGATAATCCGCGCCAGATGAGCGTACTGCGCGAGCATCGCCTGGGAAGCCTCGCTCAGCATCTCCCTCAGGTTCAGCATTCTGATCGGCAGAAGAGTCAGCAGCATCAGCAGCCCGCAGGCGCTGAGCGCTCCGCCGATGTACTGCCCGGCGGTCTGAATCTTCCGGCTCATCATCAGGGCGATGATTCCGGCCAGCAGCAGCGCGGCCAGCCCGCAGATCGCCGGCGCCGCTTTCAGCAGCTCCAGGATCCGGGGAAGGTTCACCATGCCCTCCGCCCTTTGGAAAGCCGCGCTCATCAGTTTATCCCGGAACAGGACGCCGGTCTTCCGCACCATACCGGCCACGCGGGTCTCCACGCTCTCAATGGTGCTGCTCACGGCCAGCGGATTCAGTCCGCTGAGGAAGCCTTCGTCCGCCTCAAGCACGTTCTGCAGATCGGCCTGAAAAACCGGAGCTTCCTTCAGTTCTCCCGTGGACAGCAGCCCCGTCCACCATTCCACCACCTGCCGGTCCATTTCGATAACCTGCTCCCGGCTGACAGCCGCGAACACGGGTTCCGGAGAAAAGCCGTATTCCCGTGCAATGGGTTCCAGGCCTTCCGCGATCCGGGTCATCTGAGCGTCAATCTGCGCTCCGTTCAGCGCGACGCGCTCATGCAGCCCGCGGGAAGTCATGATCTGGATGCCGACAAGTCCC
>ONXY01000423.1 GCA_900321945.1 uncultured Eubacteriales bacterium
CAGACGCAGATCGGCGCGCTGGAATAAAAAAAGAGCAATACGGCTGAGACGGAAGCAATTCCGTTTCTTTTTATGGAGGGACGGCATCTTGACCGACTGGGGAGAAAAACTGGAGGAGAAAATCCGGATGCTGCCGGATTCTCCCGGCTGCTACCTGATGAAGGACCGGGACGGAAACATCATTTACGTGGGTAAAGCCGTCAACCTGAAGAACCGGGTCCGGAGCTATTTCAGGGATACGGCGCATACTCCCAAGGTCGCGGCCATGATCAGCCATATCGACGATTTTGAGATTCTCCTTTGCGAAACAAATCTGGAAGCCCTGATTCTGGAATGCAATCTGATCAAGAAGCACAGACCCTACTACAACATTCTGCTCAAGGATGACAAGCACTATCCCTACCTGAAAGTGAACCTGAAGGAGCCCTTTCCGCGTCTGGAAATCACCCGCAGGCTGGAGAAGGACGGCGCGAAGTATTTCGGACCCTATATCGGCGCCGGCGCGGTGAAGCAGGCGATTGAGTCCGTCCGGAAGATCTTTCCGCTCCGGACCTGTACCCAGCCGCTTCCGCCCAGGAATCCGAAGCGGCCCTGCGTCAATTACGACATAAAAAGATGTCTGGCGCCGTGCGCGGGAAAATGCGCGGAGGAGGAATACCGCCGGATGACGGAAGGCGTAGTCCACTTCCTTGAAGGCGATTACAAACCCGTGGAGGACCAGCTGACAAAGGACATGGAGGCCGCCTCGGCGGACATGCGCTATGAGCGCGCCGCGCAGATCCGGGATCAGATCAAAGACGTGCGGGGCCTGATGGAGCGGCAGATCGCTCTGCGGACGGACGGAAGCGAGCAGGACCTGATCGCCCTGGCGCAGGACGGACTGGACGCCATGGTTCAGATTCTGTACGTACGCGGCGGGAGAATGATCGGAGGGGATCATTTTCTGCTGGCCGGCGAGGGCGGGGAGGACCCGGGGGAAGTGACAGCCGGCTTTCTGACCCAGTACTATGAGGCGGCGGCGCTGATCCCGCGGAGCATTCTCTGCAGGAACCTGCCCGAGGACGCGGTCAGCCAGCTGGAAGACTGGCTCCGGGAAAAGAAAGGAGCCCCGGTCTCCCTGAAGATTCCACGCCGGGGAGAGAAACACGAGCTTGTGCTCCTGGCTGTCAAAAACGCGGAGGACGCTCTGAAAAAACGGAATGCCCGCAAAACCGTCCAGGAGGAGCGGACTGTCGGAGCGGCCGCAAATCTCGGAAAAATCCTGGGAATGGAAGGCTATCCCCGGCGGATTGAGGGGTACGATATTTCCAATACACAGGGACAGCTGAGCGTGGCGTCGATGGTCGTCTTTATCGACGGCGTACCGGCGAAAAAGGAGTACCGCCGGTTCCGGATCAGAACCGTGGAGGGGGCAAACGACTTCGCTTCCGTCCGGGAGGTGCTGAGCAGGAGATACGCCCATGCCATCCGGGATCTGGAGGACGGGATCACGGACGGCAGTTTTTCCGACCTGCCGGATCTGATTCTGATCGACGGCGGTCCCCAGCAGGTGCGTTTCGCTCTGGAGGCTTTCGACGAACTGGGCGTTACGCCGCCCACGCTTTTCGGTCTCGCGGAGCGGGAGGAGGAGATCTGGCTGCCCGGAGCGAAGGAACCGATCCGGCTGGACCGGCATACGCCGGAGCTGCAGCTGGTGCAGCGCGTCCGGAACGAAGCCCACCGCTTCGGCATCATCCATCACCGGACGCTTCGCGCGAAGGCGTTCACCCACAGCCGGCTGGAGGATATTCCGGGAATCGGCTCTTCCCGCAGAAAAGCGCTGCTGAAAGCTTTCGGAAGCCTGAAGAATATCCGGGAGGCGTCTGTGGAGGAAATCGCGGCGGTGAAGGGTATGAACCGGCCGGCCGCGGAGGCGGTCAAAGAAAAGCTTGCGCAGGACGGTCAGTCATGAGATAATAATTCGTCAGGGAACGCCGGAAAGAAGGAGGGGAGCGCGGTGGCATCCGGGCTGTGGGTAAAAATCATCGGAGATCACCGGATCCTGAGACAGACGACCGCCGTCTGTTCCAGGGAAGACCCGAGGGGGGCGCTGCTGGAGGCCTGCCGGGAGCTCGATCTGCCCGAGCCGGTATGGCTGGAAAAAAACCAGCGGGAATGGGATGAATTCGGCATGACCCGCTTCCTTCCGGACGCTTTTTTCGAGGAGGTTCCCTTTCAGCGCATGGAAATTGAATACATTGATCCGGACGCGCCGAAAAAGAAAAGCCGCGATTTCCGGAATTCCTTTGACTGAAAAGCGCGGACGGCGTGAAAAAATATCGGGAGGTTCATAACGGGCAATGGATAAGAGAATTTATGATCTGATCGACAGTTATCGGGATGAATTCCTGAAAACGCTGCAGGCATGGGTGCGGGTTCCGTCGGTCCGGAGCGAGCCGGAGGACGGCGCGCCGTTCGGACGGGAAATAGGCCGGATGATGGATCTGGCGGCGGATACCGGAAGAAAGATGGGCTTCGCGGTCCGCACTTTCGACGGGTACGCGTGCGACATGACGCTGGGGGACTGCCCGGAGGCCATCGCCGTGCTGGGACACCTGGACGTGGTTCCGGTGGGGGACGGCTGGATCAAGCCGCCTTTCGGAGCGGAAATTGAAGACGGAAAAATCTACGGGCGCGGAACAAACGACGACAAGGGGCCCAGCCTGGCCGCGCTGTACGCCATGAAAGCTCTGAAGGAGGCCGGAATTCCGCTGAAGCGGAGCATCCGCATGATTCTGGGCGGAGACGAGGAATGCGACTGGCAGTGCGTGGCCTACTACGCGAAGCACGCGGAGATGCCCGAGACCGGCTTCAGCCCCGACGCCTCCTTCCCGCTGATCAACACGGAAAAGGGAATGCTGCACTTTGAGCTTCGGTTCCCCGCCTGCGCGGACGGCCTTCAGATTCTGGAAATGGCCACCGGTGAACGCCCCAACGTTATTGCGGGGGAAAGCCGCGCGCTGCTGAAAGGCGGCCGGGAACTGGCGGAACGGGTGGAAGCCTACGCAGCGAAGACCGGACTGGCTTACAAAGCGGAGACGACAGAGGACGGCGTGTGGGTCACGGCAACCGGGATTCCCGGGCACAGCGCCTATCCGGAGGGAAAACGAAGCGCTATCGGGATGATGCTGGTTCTGCTGAAGGAACTGGGCGCCCGGGGTGGTATCGCGACGCTGGCGGAGGCCGTCGGCATGGAGAGCGACGGGAAGAGCCTGGGCTGCGCCTGCCGGGACGACGTATCCGGACCGCTGACCAACAATATGGGCATCCTGCGCCTTGAGAACGGGGAGTGGCGGGGAACGCTTGATTTCCGCTGCCCCGTGGAGGCGGATCAGGAGAAGCTGAAAGCCGAAGTTACAGCGCATCTGCCCGGCATCCGGACGGCCGTGATATCCCAGAAGCCCCCGCATCATGTACCGGCGGACAGCGAGCTGGTGACGGGCCTGCTTGCCGCGTACGAAGAGGAATCCGGCCTGAAGGGCGAGGCCATGTCCACCGGCGGCGGCACCTACGCGAAGGTGCTGAAGCAGGGCGTCGCCTTCGGAGCGGCGTTCCCCTATGAGGAGGACCGGGCGCATCTGGCCAACGAGTACGAGTGCATCGACAGCCTGATGCTGGCCATGAAGATCTATGCCAACGCGCTCGTGCGTCTGGCCGGGGCATAAGTCTATGATGAACAGGAGCGAAACATGATAACAGTCAATAACGTATCCCTGACATTCGGCGGACAGAAGCTGTTCTCCGGAGCAGACCTGAAATTCCTGCCCGGCAACTGCTACGGCATTATCGGAGCGAACGGCGCAGGGAAATCCACCTTTCTGAAAATACTCAGCGGAGAGCTGGAACCCACAACGGGATCGGTTTCCATTCCCGCCAACGAGCGCATGAGCACCCTGAAGCAGGACCAGTTCATGTATGACGCGTATCCGGTCATGGATACGGTGATTATGGGCAACCAGCGCCTGTACGATATCATG
>ONXY01000147.1 GCA_900321945.1 uncultured Eubacteriales bacterium
AAGCCGCGCGCTTCGGCGGCGTTTTTCAGCTGTTCCCGGAGGCTTTCCTCCGGCAGGGGGAGCACAGCGACCATTTTCCGGATCATGTTTCCACTCCTTGCTTTTTGTTCGGACCGCGCATTCCGTTTCCCCGTCCGCTTTCCGCGCCCATTATATCCGCTTTCCGGGCCGGGAGGCAAGCGGAAAACGGCGGATTCCGGACGGAAGGTCCGGAACCGGAGGAATAGCCCCGGGTATTTTTCCGTTCCGGCTCTGTTATCCGGAAAAGAACTGTGGTATGATTCCGTCAGGATTCCGGAAGGAATCCCGGATACGAATGAAATGAGGAGGTTTCCGGAATGATTCGCAATCTGATTCGCAACAAGACCGTTTTCGCGGTTCTCAGCATCGCCATGGGCGTGTTCATGTGCATCGCCGGCAGGGGATTCCTGGACGGCATCGTCCGGGTGGCGGGCTACGCGCTGCTGGGCGCGGCCGCGGCCTATCTGGTGATGTATTTCTTCGGGAACAGCCGCAGCGAGGTACAGATCGGCTACGCGATTCTGGCCGGGATTCTCGGGCTGGTGATCGTCGGGACGGCTCCCGCGATCGTCAAACTCTTTCCCCGGCTGGCGGGGATCGGGCTGGTGCTGGTCGGCGCGGTCAATCTCCTGCAGGCCTCGCAGGAGGGCGCCGTCTCCGGTACTTCCAAAGTCGGGGCGGCTCTGACCATCGCGCTCGGCGCCCTGATTTTCCTGAAGGCCGGATTCATCATGAACATGGTGGTGGTGGCGGCCGGCGTCGGCCTGATTCTGAACGGCCTGTCCGAGCTGGACATGATCCGGAAAATCTGGTAAGTCTTCCCGCTTCGCGGGACGGGCCGGACGGCCCGGAAAGAAACCGGCTTTCCGCCCCGGCGGCGGGAAGCCGGTTTTTCGCGGCGCGCCGGATCCGGAGCGGCCGCCCTCTGTCTTTTCCGCGGCTCCCGCCGCGTTTTTTTGTTTTTTCCGCGCGCCTTCCGTTTCTTCTCCGCGGAAAGATGACAGAATCCGAAAAATGTGATATAATGAAAGGTGTTTTTTACGACGGGAAGGAGGGGCTGCGCTTGAAGAGACGGATCGGAGCCTGGATCTGCGCCGCGGCGCTTGGGTTTTCCACGGCGGCGGCGGAGCCCCTGCCGGCCCGGGATATGATCTACCGGACGCCCAACGAGGACAGCGAAATCCTCTGCGATCATGATTTCTGCTTCTGGCAGCTGACCGAAGGGGAGACGGACGAGGATCTGGTGTGGCAGGTGCTGACGCAGCCGCTGACGGTGCTGGAGGGCAAACAGCGGGATCAGATCCGCGTCCGGGCCAGGCCGGAGGAGAAGTGCACGGACTATGTGGGCGTCGTGACCTGCGCGAGCCAGGGGGTTCACGTGCTCCGGCAGGAGGGGGACTGGACCCTGATCGAGGCCTACTCCTCGGCGGAGGAGGGCTCGAAGGTGCAGGTCTGGGCCACCCGCTTCCAGGGATACGTGAAGACGAAGCTGCTGAAGGAGCTGCCGGTCGACAAGGAATACGGGATCGTGATCGACAAGCTGCAGCAGCGGCTGTACGTGTATAAGCAGGGCCGGCTGTACGCCACGCTCCTGTGTTCCACCGGATTCCCCCGGGAGGACACGCCCTTCAACGAGACCCCGGCGGGGGAGTTCGCGATCGTGAGCTGGGTGGGGGCCTTCTGGGCCGGAAGCCTCTACTGCGACAAGGCGCTGCGGATCAACAGCGGCATCATGCTGCACGAGGTGCCCTGCACGATCGAGAAGGACGAGGCCACCGGCGCGGAGAAGCGGGACTACACCCGGTGCGAGCGGTACCTGGGGGAGAAGGCGAGCCACGGCTGCATCCGGATCCAGAAGGAGCCGACGCCGGAGCGGGTCAACGCGGAGTGGCTGTGGAAAAACCTGAGCCGCAAGCCGGTCACCAAGGTGATTATCTGGGACGAGATCGGCCGGCAGCTGGGCTATCCGGATGACGACTGGCCCCTGTACTACAACCCGAAGGGCGGGAAGAACTATCACTCCTCCCCGGACTGCGTGATGGTGAAGGAAAAATTCCGGCCGCTGCAGGCGTTCACCTGGGGGGAGCTGGACGACCCGCCCTACAGCAGACTGACCCCCTGCCCCGGCTGCGCGCCGCAGCTGAGACGGGAAGGGATCGACACCGTGAACGCGAAGAACACGAGAAAATAAGCTTTCCGAAAAAGCGAGAAAGAGGGAAACGGGCATGCAGCTGATCATTCCGAAAAACTACAACCCGGTGCTGGATCTGCGGGACACGGAGATCGCCATCAAGCTGGTCAAGGACTTTTTTGAGGCGGAGCTGAGCCGGGCGCTGAACCTGACCCGCGTGTCGGCCCCCATCATGGTGACGCCGGAAAGCGGCCTGAACGACAACCTGAACGGCGTGGAGCGGCCCGTGAGTTTCGACGTGAAGGAGACGGGACGCCAGGTGGAAATCGTCCACTCGCTGGCGAAATGGAAGCGGCAGGCCCTCAAAACCTATGGGTTCCATCCGGGGGAGGGGCTGTATACCGACATGAACGCCATCCGCCGCGACGAGGAGACGGACAACATCCACTCCATCTTCGTGGACCAGTGGGACTGGGAGCGGATCATGGCCCCCGGGGAGCGGAACGAGGAATTCCTGAAGGAGATCGTCCGGAAGATCTACCTCACCCTGCGGAAGACCGAAGGCTACGTCTGCGCCCACTATCCCCATATCAAGCCGGAGCTGCCGGATGAGATCGCCTTCATCACCACCCAGGAGCTGGAGGACCGGTATCCGGAGCTGGATTCCCGGCAGCGGGAATACATGGCGGCGAAGGAATACGGCGCCGTGTTCCTGATGCAGGTGGGCGG
>ONXY01000243.1 GCA_900321945.1 uncultured Eubacteriales bacterium
CGTCACGCGGACGATCACCACGGAGAGCGTGTTCGGCAGCAGGTGCCGGGCGATGATCCGCCACGGGCTGGCGCCCATGGCCTCCGCCGCGGCGATGTACTCCTGCTGCTTCAGGGCGACCACCTGGCCGCGCACGAGCCGGGCCATGGGGATCCACCCCACCAGGGAATACGCGATGATGATCGTGAACATGCCGGGCCGCATGATCATCATCAGCAGAATCACGATGATCAGGTAGGGAATGCCGTTGATGATCTCCAGCAGGCGCATCATGATAATATCCGTCGTGCCGCCGAAGTATCCGGATATCCCGCCGTACACGGAGCCGAGAATCAGGTCGATCAGGGCGCTGACCACGGCGATGGTCAGGGAGATCCGGCCGCCCATCCAGACGCGGGTGAAGATGTCCCGCCCCAGCGTGTCGGTTCCGAAAATGTGCGTGTGCCCGCAGCCCGGAGCCGCTTCGTCGTCGCACACGGCGCCCATCGGCGCGTTGGTGTGGCCGTAATGCTGCTCCCGGTAGTCAAACGGGGAGAAGATCGGAGCGAAGACCGACAGCAGCGTCAGGATCAGGATGATGATCAGGCAGACGAAAGCCACCCGGTTTCTGACCAGCCGGCGGAACGCGTCCTGCCAGAAGGTCAGCGACTGCCGGGTAATGGCCTCGCTGTCATGGGCGCTTTCGCCCACCCACTGAAAGCGGGAAGAATCAATCTTTTCCATGCTCTTATTCCTCCAGTTTTACGCGCGGGTCGATGAAGCCGTACAGCAGGTCCACGATCAGGGTGCAGAGGATCAGCAGCCCGCCGTAGAAAACCACCGTTCCGGAAATCATGGTGTAGTCCAGGTCCTTGATGCTGATGACGAAATACTTTCCGAGGCCGGGGATATTGAAGATGCTCTCGATCACGAACGTGCCCGTCAGCACGGCCGCCACCGTGGGGCCCATGATGGTCACCACCGGCATGATCGCGTTGCGGACGGCGTGCCGCCGGATGATCTGACGCTGGGAGAGGCCTTTCGACTTGGCGGTCTTGATGTAGTCGGAGGACAGCACGTCCAGCATGGACGTCCGCATCAGGCGGGAGACCGTGGCCAGCGACCCGAGTCCCAGCGCGAACGCGGGCAGGATCGTCTGGTTGAAACTCCCCCACCCCTGAATGGGAAACAGGTTGACGTGGAAGGTTTTCCGCAGCTGCAGCCCCAGGAAGTACTGCAGCAGCGCTCCCAGAATGAACGAGGGCACGGACACGCCGATCATGGCTACGAACATGGAGAAGGAGTCGGTGAGGGAGCCGCGTTTGACGGCCGCGACCGCTCCCAGCAGCACGCCGATGATCAGCGCGAACAGCAGCGCCCGGGCGCCCAGATCCGCGGAGATCATGAAGCTGTCGGTGATGATCGCCCGGACGTCCCGGTTGTACACGATGGAGATTCCCAGGTCCCCGCGCAGGCAGTTCCCCATGTACGTCAGGTACTGGATAAACACCGGCTTGTCCAGACCGTACTTGGCGTTCATGTTGGCCAGCGTCGTGGCGGACACGGTCTTATCCCCCAGGAAGGGATCCCCGGGGAGCATCCGCATCATGAAGAACGTCAGCGAGATCAGCACGAAAAGCGTCAGGACCGCGTAGGCGACGCGTTTGATGATATATCGAAGCAAGTTTCTTCCTCCTTGTTCCGGGCTTTGGATGAACCGCGAAATCAGGATATCCGTTCCGGCCGTTTCCGCGGCCGGCGCAGGCTCCCATTGCCGCGCCCCGCATGGCGCAGGGCGCGGGGATGGAAGTCTGATACGAAGGAGAGCGGTACAGGAATCCCTGTGCCGCTCTCCGACATTTCGCTTCCTTACAGAAAACTGTTCGAACCTTCGGGATTATTCAGCCAGCTTCGTGTAGATCAGGTTCAGGGCCTGGAAGGGCTTCCGGGCGAATCCGCTGATCAGCTTTTCGGAGGCCGCGTAATCCTCATACCGCCAGTAGACGGGGATGACGGGCTGATCTTCCTGAATCATGAACTCGGCCTGGACGAACAGCTGCTCGCGGGCGACCATATCGGTCTCCACGGCGCACTTCGCGATCAGCTCGTCGTACTCGGGATTGGAATATCCGGTGTGGTTGTTGCCGTTCGTGGTGGTGAACAGCTCCAGGTCGGTCATGGGATCGTTGTAGTCCGGGCCCCAGCCGCCCATGAACATGTCGAACTCCAGGGCGTTCCGGCGGGCGCGGCTCTCGGTGATCGTCAGCACCTCGATGCCCAGCTCGATGCCCAGCGCCTTGCGGACCTGCTCCTGAACCACCTGGCTCAGCAGCTCGTTCTGCGTTCCCTCGGAGGTCATCAGCACGACGTTGATCTGGGAGGCGTCGGTGTAGCCCAGTTCCTCCAGAGCGGCGGGCAGATAGCTCTTCGCCAGCTCCGCGTCCGCGGAGGCCGCGTAGAGGCCCTTGCCGTCGTTGGCCGCCACGACCACATCGCTGAAGGATTCGGTGTTCACGCCGGAGATGCCGTAGGTCAGGCAGGGGGACACGATGTTGTCGTTCTTATGCACCGTGCTGATGATCTGCTGCCGGTCGATGGCCGCGGAGATGGCCTTCCGCAGGCTCTTGGACCGCATGTCGCTGGTGGCGGTGGTGTTGACCCAGAAGAAGTAGCTGTAGCCGCCGGGATAGCTGATGGTCTGATAGCCTTCGCCCTGCAGCATGGCGCGCTGCTCGCCGGTCATGTCGGCGATGTCCAG
>ONXY01000151.1 GCA_900321945.1 uncultured Eubacteriales bacterium
GTCCACCTGCTGCCGCACGGTGTCCACCCCGTCCAGATCGGGGAGCAGCAGGCCCCGGCGGTGTCCCCGTGTCACAATGACGCCGTAGCGTTTGACGTCCAGCCAGTCCTCCGACGGAATCTCCTCCGGTTCGCCCAGCACGTCCACGCTGATCTCCAGCCATTTCAGCTCGTCCGGCCGGATGGGATCAAAGCGCGGATCCCGGGAGGCGGCGCTGACGGCGTTGCGGATGATCTCCTCCGCCAGGTTTTCCTGCGTCGGCGCGATGGTGCCGATGCAGCCCCGCAGACGTCCCTGTTTATGGATGGAGACGAAAGCCCCCGCCCGGCGGCTGACAAGCTCCTCCGGCAGTCCCTCCGGAACCTCCGTCACCCGGTGATGGAGCACCCAGCTTTCCACCGACTGCCGGGCGAGCCGGACCCAGGCGTCGCTGCGGTTCCTTTCCTCCGCCAGCCGCTTTTCCTCCTCCCGCTGACGGACGGCGAGGAAGCGGCGGCTTTCATCCTCTCCCCGCGGACGGAAGACGCAGACGCCGTACCCGACGCCGGTCTCGTCCTCATGGGACAGGCGTTTCGCCTCCACGGCCAGGCCGTCCAGCGCACCCGCCATGATCACGAACGAACGGTGCCCGCACTCCGCCGCCCTCTCGCAGAAGGCCTCGTCAAAATCAAACAGCTCCCCGAACGCCGCCCGGCCGCAGACGTCCATGACGCGTTCGTCATATTCCGGACCTTCGGGCGCGAAGCCGTAGGGGCCGTACTTCTGCAGCTTATGGGACAGATCGCCGCTGGCGACAAACACTGCCCGGCGGCCGAGTGTTTCGGCGGCGCTCCGGATGATCTGCCCAAGCCGGTAATGATCCTCCAGCGGCAGGCCGGACAGCCCCAGGCGGACCAGCCTGAAGCCGTCATACCGCTGCCGGATGAAATACAGGGGCACCATGACGCCGTGGTCCAGCGACGCGTCCCGCTGTCCCAGGGTTCCGGCAGGGAAGGCGCTTTCCTTCGCCCTCCGTTCGATTTCCCGGACCAGCGTTTCGTCATACTTTTCCCGGAAGCGCACCTCCGGCGCGCGGAACTGCGCGAAGGAGCCTTCCGCCTCCGCACCCGGGGAGAGATGGAAATAATCCGCGTACATCGCGGCGTGGGGGCTGGAAATGATAACGGTTTCCGGTTTCAGCTCCGAGATCTCCTCCGCGACCCGGAGGTAAGCCGCCCGGGTCGCTTCAACCTGCTTCTCACTGCCCCGGCCCACCTCGGGCACGATCATCGGGGGATGGGGCACCATGAATGCCGCCAGAACGGACATTGCGATCCTTCCTTTTTCTTCTGATTTCAGCGGGTTCCTATTCTGCTTTCACGCATTCGGCGGTGTAGGAATAGCTCCCGCCGGAGGCGAACACGGAGGTGATATCCAGCAGCAGCCTCCCTTTCTCGAGGGCCCAGGTGCCGCCGACGCTGCCCAGCATGGAGGTGGCGGGGATGTCCACGGAGAAGGTGCTGTCGTCGTTGGAAACGGTGAAGGGATAGCTCTCGTGGTATCCCCCCTGATCGAAGGAGTATTCGCCGGACCCGTCGGCGTTGATGAGAATGGTCAGACCGATCTGCGTACCTCCGTTCTTCGGCGTGCCGGTTCCCGTCCATTTTCCGACCAGTTCTTCCGGAAAGGCGGCCTCCGCCGCGGGTTCATCCGCCGGCTCGGCGGCGGGATGCGGGGAATCCAGCAGCCGGATCATGGGGCGCACGGCGACCTGCGCATGATCGGGAACGCCGCCTTCGGTTTCCACCCAACCGGCGGAAAGCACGGTGAGCACCATGCTTTCGGAATCGCCGGGCGTGCGCAGCCACCATATGCAGCCCCTGCTGATCCTGCTGTAAAACGCGCCGCGGTCGGCCGCCGTCTGCGTGACGTGGGCGGAGCGGCTCTGATCCGTGGGGAAGAAGCGCATCACTTCGCCGAAGCTGGGAATGAAAACGCGGTCCCGCGTGGAAGCTCCGGGATCCGTGGGATAATCCGGGTTCGGGTCGGCTGTCACTTCGGCAAAATCCAGA
>ONXY01000283.1 GCA_900321945.1 uncultured Eubacteriales bacterium
ACGGCGCCGTCTCCGTCCGTTTCCCAGTCCTCCCGGTACATGCCGGGGCAGACGCCGGAATCCACCCGGTGCAGGACGACGCCCTTTACTTCCGTGTCGGAATAAACGAGGCTTCCGGTGTTCGAAGTGGTTTTCGGGAGCGCCCTGGCCTTCAGCACGTCCCCGGTTCCGACGCGCGCTCCGCTTTCGAGGTCGATATAGGTGAACCTGACGGCCTCGGATTTCTTTCTCTTCGTGGAGGACGATCCGAAGGAGGAGTAATCCCCCCAGTCCCCGACGTTTCCTTCGCAGAGAATCAGGGTCTTCATGCCCGCCAGGCTTTCCGCGGTCACCTTCTCCTCCTCCGAGGACGCGAGGAAGCGCCAGACGGTACTCTCCATTTCTTTCCGGAGAGCGATCCACGGGCTCCGGACCGGACCCGTTTTCATGAGGGCGGGATCCGGATCGATCAGCCCGGCGTCCTCAATGAGCCGGGCAGCGTCGTCCGTTTTTACCGTATCCGCCTTTCGTCCGGACAACACGGAACCCAATACGGCCATCGCGGCGACAGCCGCGAGAGACGCGAAAACAACGATGAGATTATGCTTCTTCCGGGGCTGTTTGTCTGCGATTTTCATTCCGGGGTTCTCCCTTCCGCATGCCTGCCGGACAGACTGTCCGCGTATGTTATCATGTATTATATCACAGCCTGAAGCGGCGGAAAACCCGAAAAACGCGGTCCGGCGCGCCGCGGCGCCGAAGAGGAGCCGCCGGGCGGGAGCGGCGGAACCGGGATTTTCAGGATCATTCCGGCTCAATGCAGGAAAAAACGCCGCGCCGGTGAAAGATATACAACAACGTACGGCCGGGAGCGCGCGGGGATCCGTCCCCGGACCGGGCGAACCGGAGAAGACGGGGAAACCCCGCCGGACGGCGTCCGCCGCACAGGAAAACACGGTATGACCGGAATACTGCTTTTACAGGGGAGGGCGGCTGACTTATGATGAAACGATACGGACAGATTACGGCGCTGATTCTGATCCTGACGATCCTTACGGCGGTTCCGCACGCCGGGGCCGCGGCCGGGAGAGCTCTGGAGTTCCGGGAAGGCATTTCGTTCGGAATGAACGCCGAACAGATCATTCAGGCGGAGACAAAAATCCATCAGGTTCCGGAAGACGACTGGCTTACGATGGGCGGCAGCCCGGTTTATTATATGGCGCCCCCGCAGCCGGTACAGCTCGCCGGTTACGACGTCCGGGTCACCTACATGCTGTTCGGCGGAGCGCTTCAGGTCGTCCGGATGAACGCTTACAATTTTTCAGACGAACAGTATTCCGCCACTTTCGGAATGCTTCAGAATCTCTACGGGGAAAGTTCCGCTTTCGACCGCGAAGAAATCCCGCAGATCGAGGCCAGGCTGAACGTGACGTTCCCGGATCCCGGCCGGATTGAGGGAAACGCCTGGAAAAAAGACGATATCGTCCTGTATCTGGTCTATCCCCGGGATAACCGCGGGGATTTCCTGCTGCTGTGCATGAATCCGGATTTCTGAACGGCCTGACGTCCGTACGCGCCGGGGAAACGGGGAATTTCCCTGTTTCACGCGCCTTGTTATCAGGACGCGGAATGTGATATACTGTGTACGAGAACTGCTGAATATTTCCATACCGGCGGGGGGATCATTGTGTTGAATCGCAGCATTCGAAGATTACTCATCCTGTTGACCGCGGTCCTGTTCATTCCGCCCGTTTCATCCGCCGCGGACGCGGCCCGCTGGTCAGCCGAAGCGCTGGAAACATTCTGCGCCGCGTGGAACAATCATTATGATTCAAACCGGCGGGACATTGCGGTGGATTATATGCTTGACGACGACGGCGCGACGGTGAAAGCCGTCACCGCGGAATACCGGAAGAGCGGTTCGGAGGAGCCGTTTGCCTTTTTCCCGGAAGACACAACGCTGCGCCTGATCTGTCTGAACGGCTATTTCGCGTTCTGCTTCAGCTCGGAAGGGCTGAAGGGCGATCCGGAAAACGTGGTGATCTATACGGACGAAGAGGTTCTGAAGAACGTCACGTACTGGGCCGACCACGACTCCGCTGAGGATATCTGGTATTTCCTGCTCGATACGGATGAAACGCTCAGACTGTACGGGCTGGAGCATTTCACGGTAAGGCTTACCGCCGACGGGAAAAACACATTTCACGAAGTGTCGGAGCGGGAGAACGCGTTCCTTTTTGAACTGGTCACGCTGGTTCTGAAAGCCCAGCTGTACGCCGATCCGCTTTCGGAGAAGTATCTGGATTCCGGATACCTTCCCGCGGACGCCCAGACCGGCCAGACCGCTCAGGACACGCCGACGCCGGCCCCCGCCGAAGCGCCTGAAAAACCGTATTCCTTTTCAACGGATTACGAGGGGATCGACAAAGCCGCGAAATCGGTGTTCTATGTTGAAATATACGATGAGAACGATCAGTTCTACGCGAACGCGAGCGGTTTCGTCGCCTTTGACGAGCATCTGTTCGTAACGAATCAGCATGTGATAGACGGAGCTTCCTGGTTACGCGTCTGGGACGACGGGGAACGGCACACATACCGGATTGACCGGGTGATCGCGTCGGACAGGAAACAGGATATCGCGCTGCTGCTGTTTCCCGAGGGCGGGTCATACGACAGTCTCGAACTGAACGCGGACGGCAGACTGATGCGGGGTCAGCCTATCGTCACCATCGGCAGCCCCAAGGGATATCAGAACGCAGTCGCCAAGGGAGACATCAGCGCGTTCCCCGAAGAGGATGGAATCCGGTACATTCAGTATACCGCCCCGACCTCGCACGGGAGCAGCGGCGGCTGCCTGTTTGACGACAGCGGGAAAGTCATCGGAATGGTTACCGCCAGCATCGCGGACGGCCAGAATCTCAATTTCGCGGTTCCCGCCGGACAGATTCAGAAAATGTATGAGCAGTGGGACGGGAAGAGCTGGGAACGTCTCGGATCCGCAAGATCCTGGGACATGGCCGGCACGAAGCCCGCGCCGGCCCCCGCGGAACAGGCCGGGGATTCCGGGGCGAAGGAAAAGCCGGAATGGCTGAAGATCGTGGAAAGCTCGGCGGAATCGGCGGGAACCCGGGTATTTTACTACAGCAAAAAATTCATGGAGGAACATGAATCGCTGTTCACCTCGGAGACCGGGATCGACGCTTCCCTGATCAACCCCGCGTGGGACGTGCTGCGGTTCAAAAACGCTCCGAGCATATACTGCGACAAAATCGCGGAGCTGCGGGACGCGGAAGCGGAACGGATCGTGACCGGAGAGGAATACGGCCGGAAGTACAGCGTGCTGTATCTGACCGGCAGCGACGGAACCGTTTACTTCGGATGCATGGACGGAGATTCTCCCGTCCGGGAAGGCGAAAAGATCGGCAGCATTTATCTGCTTCCGCTGAACTGGATCAGACCGGAGGGTTCGGGGAAAGGATCCGTTTTCTGCGCCTTTGTAAAATACGGAAACGAGCCGAAACAGTAACCGGACCCGCCTGATGAACGGGACGGCGGCCCGCGCGGGCCGCGGACAGCAGCAGCCCCTGCCGCGAAAACGCCGGCAGGGGCTGTTCCGTTCCGTACCCGGGGAGG
>ONXY01000356.1 GCA_900321945.1 uncultured Eubacteriales bacterium
AAAAAGAAACGCTGGGGAACTAGGATTCGAACCTAGACAATACGAGTCAGAGTCGTAGGTGCTGCCGTTACACCATTCCCCATCGACAGCCTCAGGCTGCGGGAGCAATTATAGCAAACCGCCGCCCCGCTGTCAAGCGGTAATTTTGGTTTTTTTCGCTTTTTCCGGGCTTTTCCCGGGTTTTCCCTGGCGGCGCCTCACATCCGCCATCCGCCGTTGACGGACAGAACCTGTCCGGTAATGTACGCCGCGGAGTCCCCGCAGAGGAAAAAGGCCGTTTCCGCGACCTCCTCCGGCGTTCCCATCCGTCCGAGCGGAATCTCCTCCGCCAGATCCCGGACGTCCGTCTCCGAAAGGCGCCGGTTCATGTCCGTGTCGATCAGTCCGGGAGCGATGCAGTTCACCCGTACGCCGGCGGACGCCGCCTCCCCCGCGGCCGCCTGGGTCAGCGCGATCAGCGCCGCCTTGGAGGCGGAATACACGGCTTCGCAGGAGGCGCCGCGCTGTCCCCAGATCGAGGAAACCGTCAGGATGCATCCCCGCCTCCGCCAGAACATGCCCGGCAGCGCCGCGCGGATCGCTGCAAAGGGGCCGTAGACGTTGGTGTCCATCACCCGCCGGTATTCCTCGTCCGTCGTGTCCATGATCATTCCGGTCAGGCTGATTCCCGCGCTGCAGATCAGCACGTCGATCCCTCCGGCCCGCTCCTCCGCGGCCCGGACCGCCTTCTCCGTCTCCGCTCCGGACGCGGCGTCCGCCCGGAGGGCCTCCGCCCCGGTTTCCCCGGCCAGCGCCAGGGCTTTCTCCTCCGAGTGAAGCCAGGTAAAGAAAACCCGGTCCCCGTTTTTCGCGAAGCGGCGGACCATGGCCGCCCCGATACCCCTGGATCCTCCGGTGATCAGTACGTTCCGCATGGATTCTCCCTCCCGCGCCGGCGTCCCGGTTCCCTCCCGGCCGCCCCGGTTGTGAAAAAAACAGGCGCCGCCGGGGCGCCTGTCGGAAAAAACGGGGTTACACCTCTTCCGGAAGCTCGGGGAACAGCTCTCCGCCGCAGTTCGGGCAGGGATGATCCTCCTCCAGATCCAGCTCGTCCGGATCCAGCTCCACTTCCTGGTGGCAGTGAGGGCACTCGTAGAGCAGCGCGCCGCCCGCCTCCGCGTCCTCGTCGTCCTCTTCGTCCTCGTCGTCCGCGAGATCCTCGTCGTCCTCGTCGTAGAGGTCGGCCTCCAGATCCGCGAGATCCTCGTCGATGCTCTCCACGTAGTTCCCGAGCTCCTCCTGCTCCTCGGCGAGGGCTTCAAAGCTCTCCCCCACTTCGCCGAGAACGTCCAGGACGCCCAGAAGCAGCCGGTTGGTATCGTTCTCCGGATCCAGCTTCAGCCCCTCCGCGAGGCCCTTCAGGTAGGAAATCTTATCGGTCAGCTTGCTCATGCTACGCCTCCGGTTACGCCCGCTTCAGATATTCGCCGGTGCGGGTGTCGATCTGGATCTTGTCGCCCGTGTTGATGAACAGCGGGACCTGCAGGCTGAAGCCGGTCTCCAGCGTGGCGGGCTTGTAGGTATTGGAGGCCGTGTCGCCGGCGAATCCGGGCTCGGTGTCGGTGACTTCCAGCACCACGAAGTTCGGCGCTTCCACGGAGAAGGCCTTGCCCTTGAAGAAGCGCATCGTCACGTTGGTGCCTTCCTTCACGAAGGGGATGGCGTCCTCGACCTGGTCGTGGGTCATGGGCAGCTGCTCGTAGGTCTCCACGTCCATGAAGTAGTACAGATCGCCGTCGTTGTAGACGTACTGCATCTCCTTGGTCTCGATGATCGCCCGGGGCATCTTGTCGGTGGGGTTGAAGCTGCGCTCAACCACCGCGCCGGTCATGACGTTCTTAATCTTGGTCCGCACAAAGGCCGCGCCCTTTCCGGGCTTGACATGCTGAAAGTCGACGATGTTCCAGACGCCGCCGTCCCATTCGATGGTAATGCCTTTTTTGAAATCGCCAGCTGTAATCATGGTTCTTTCCTCCTCGTTCCGTTCTG
>ONXY01000150.1 GCA_900321945.1 uncultured Eubacteriales bacterium
TCATCGGTGAAGCGCACCCATTCGTGGGTTTTGGAATACTTCAGTTCTTTCGGAAAGTGCATATGATTTCCTCCTTTTGTCTGTCTTTTGATATCGGTTATCGAATCTTCCTGAAATACGGTTACCTTTTGTAAAAAGGCATTTTCACGACTTCCGCTTCCACGCGTTTTCCGCGGACATCCGCTTCCACGCGGGTGCCCAGCCCGGCGTATTTCCGGTCGACGATGGCCATGGCCGCCGGATACCCGATGTACGGGCAGTGCGTGCCGGAGGTGATATGGCCGATCTTTTTCTCCCCGACATAGACGTCCTGATGCTCCCGCATGATGCCCCGTCCGACCGCCTTCAGCCCGACTCTCTGCTGAGCCGGCGCCCCCGCCGCCTCCAGCGCCGCTTTCCCGATAAAGTCCGTTTTCTCCATTTTGACGAAATGACCCAACCCTGCTGTGAGGGGCGAAATGGTGTCGCTCAGTTCGTGCCCGTACAGCGGCATGGACGCTTCCAGCCGAAGCGTATCCCGCGCGCCGAGCCCGCAGGGGATCAGGCCTTCTTCCCGGCCCGTTTCCAGCAGCAGGTCCCACATCTTTTCCGTCTCTCCGGCCGGAAGATAAAGCTCAAAGCCATCTGAACCCGTATATCCCGTGCGGGAAACGATGCAGCGGATGCCCCCGACATCCCTGTCCCAGCAGGCGTGATAGCCCTTCTCGGGGATGTTTTCCTCCGAAGTCAGTTTTCTGAGGATGGTTTCCGCCTTCGGCCCCTGCAGCGCGATCTGCCCCCAGAGATCCGATACGTCTGTCACCGCGACATCGCCGGATACATGCGCTTTTATCCAGGCCACATCTTTTTCCCGGTTGGACGCGTTTACCACAATGAAATAACGCCCGTCCGAAACCTTGTAGACGATCAGATCGTCCACCGTTCCGCCCTGTTCGTTGCACATGGGGCTGTAGCGGGCCTGCCCGTCCGCCATGACCGTATAGTCGTTCGTCAGCAGCCGGTTCAGGTTCTTTACGGCGTCCGGTCCTTCCAGCAGCACTTCCCCCATATGGGACACGTCGAACAATCCGCAGGCGTTCCGCACCGCCATGTGTTCCCGGATCACGCCGGTCTGATACTGCACCGGCATTTCAAATCCGCCGAATTCCACCATTCTGCCGCCGCACCGCAGGTGTGCCTCATAAAGAGGCGTTCGTTTCAGTTCCATTCCAGAATTCACCCCTTCCCTGTTTCTGTCTCTCCGTTCTTATTCTCGAATCCCGTCCGTCTGTTCCCGGATCATCCGCGCGATATCCGACGCCATCAGGCGTCTCACAGCGGCGGTCTCCGGGTCCGCAGGCCCTTTCGCAGCCAATGCGGCCACGCGTTCCGCCATCGCTTCTCCGTCGTAAGGGCAGCCGGCCATTCCCTCCCCGATCTCGCGGATCAGCCGTTCCTCCATCGCGTCGGACCAGCACGCCGCTTCTTTGACGCGTCCCCGATCCGCCGACAGTTCCAGCCGGACGCCGCCCCAGGGGAATCGGCCCTCCAGTTTTGCGGAAAAGGGAATCCGCCGCCCCAGGATCCATTCTTCCGACGAAAAGAATTCCGCCCCCCGCCGTATCTCTTCCCCGTCGATCCGCTCCGGCTCCAGTTTCCCTGCCGGCAGACCGTACGTTTCTTCAAACGCTTCCACGATCGCGCCGGACAGCTGTCCGCGGGTCAGGCCCGGGCAGTACCGCTCCAGGTTCACCACGCGCGAGCGGACAGAAGACACGGCCTTTGAGCGGAGCTTCGCGGCGGGAACCGAAAGCGCTCTCTCCATCCGTTCCAGATCCACCCGCATCATCAGCGTCCCGTGGTGGCAGCAGCAGCCGCTCTGCTCATAATAGGCGTTCCCGGAGAACTTGCGGCCTTCCGCCTCAAGATCGTTCCGGCCCGTCCGCTCCGCCGGGACTCCAAGCTTCCTGACGGCCCGCAGAATGACGCAAGTCTGTTTTTCCGGATCGAAGTCCGCTTTTTTCGCCGCGAAGGTGTAATTCAGATTCCCGAGGTCATGATAAACCGCCCCGCCGCCGGAAAGACGGCGCGCCAGTGTCCCGCCGTCTTCCCGGAATGCTTTTACCCGGCATTCTTCCCAGGCGTTCTGGTTCCTGCCGATCACGACGGTATGCCGGTTCTGCCAGAGGAAGAGGATACACTCCCCCTCTTGCGCATGCAGGGTCAGATACCGTTCCAGCGCCAGGTTATCATACGGCCGCGTCCCGGCGCTTTCAATCCGCCGGAGCGCCGAAATCATAACGCACCACGGGCTTGCGCGCAGCCTTCACTTCATCCGGTCTGCGGATGCGGGTGGTCAGCGGCCGCAGGTGCATCTCTTCCGGATGCCGGCGCGCTTCCTCCAGGATCTTCCTGAACGCATCCGCCGCCTGATCCAGCGTTTCCCGGGTTTCGGTCTCTGTCGGTTCCACCATCAGCGCCTCGTGCACGATGAGCGGGAAATACATCGTCGGCGGGTGGATATCGAAATCCAGCAGCGCTTTCGCGATGTCCATCGCCGCTACGCCGGTCTCCTGCTTCAGCGTCTCCATCGTCATGACGAACTCGTGCATGCAGGTCGCGTCAAATGCCATCGGATAGACGTCCTTCAGGCGGTTCATCAGATAATTCGCGTTCAGCACGGCGTTTGCCGCCGTTTCCGGGACGCCCTCGCTGCCGATGGACAGAAGGTAGGCGAGCGCTTTCACCACCACGCCGAAATTTCCGCCGAAGGAACGGACGTTGCCGATGCTCGCTTCCGCGACGGTCCTGCGCAGTTTCCCCACTTCTTCCCGGACGCGGAAACCCGGCAGGAACTCCGCCAGGGAGGATTTGCATCCGACCGGGCCGCTGCCCGGCCCGCCTCCCCCGTGAGGCGTCGCAAAGGTTTTATGCAGGTTCAGGTGCACCACGTCGAATCCCATGTCGCCGGGCCGCACGATCCCCATGATGGCGTTCAGGTTGGCGCCGTCGTAGTAATTCAGCCCGCCTGCCTCGTGCACCGTCCGGGTGATTTCTTTGATGTTCGGGTCGAACAAACCGACCGTGTTCGGATTGGTCAGCATCAGTCCCGCCGTATCCGGCCCCACGGCTTCCCGCAGCGCGCCGAGGTCCACGTAGCCATTGGAATCGGATGGGATATTCACCACTTCGAATCCGGCCATGGCCGCGCTGGCCGGGTTGGTTCCGTGCGCAGAGTCCGGCACCAGGATCCGGGTCCTCGCGGCGTCTCCCCTGGATTGATGGTACGCCTTGATCAGCAGCAGTCCCGTAAACTCGCCGTGCGCCCCAGCCGCCGGCTGAAGCGTCATCGCGTCCATTCCGGTGATTTCTGCCAGACAGGCCTCGGTCAGGCGCAATGCTTCAAGCCAGCCCTGTACGGTCTCGTCCGGCTGCAGCGGGTGAACGGCGGCGAACCCCGGCAGCGCCGCTATGGCCTCGTTTACGGCGGGGTTATACTTCATGGTGCAGGATCCCAGCGGATAGAAACCGCCGTTCACGCCGCGGCTCTCCTTCGCAAGCGCGGTAAAGTGCCTGTCAACCTGCACCTCCGAGAGTTCCGGCAGCCTCGGCGCCTGCCCGCGCAGCTCAAAATCCGGGGCGACGGCCGGCACATCCGGTTCCGGAATGATTTCCGAATGCCGTCCCTGCAGGCTTTCTTCAAAAATCAGTTTCACGAAGCCAGCACCTCCTTAACGATGTCAGCCACGAGATCCATTTCTTCCCTGCTGTTCATCTCCGTCGCGCACCAGAGCAGCCGCCCTCCTCCCAGCGGCAGGCCGCCGAG
The DNA here is from genome assembly GCA_900321945.1 of uncultured Eubacteriales bacterium. Next base: position 3,806 of record ONXY01000150.1, read on the forward strand.
GATGTCCGCCCTGTCCAGCGCCTGCAGGACAGCCTCCGCCTTCGCCCCATCCGGGGCCTCCGTCACAAACTCATGGAAGAAGGGGCGCGCATATGCCGGCTTCAGTCCGGCCGCCGCCAGCGCCTCCCGGAGATAGTGCGCTTTCGCATGGCAGGAAAGTGCGGTTTTCCGGAGGCCGTCCGGCCCCATCGCCGCCAGATAGACGGACGCGGTCAGGGCGCAAAGCGCCTCGTTGGAGCAGATGTTGGAGCTGGCTTTCTCCCGCCGGATATGCTGCTCCCTCGCCTGCATCGTCAGCACGAAACAGCGTTCTCCGTTCAGATCGGTCGTTTCTCCGACGATCCGCCCGGGAAGCTTCCTCATCATTTTCTCGGTGGCCGCCATGAAACCCAGATACGGACCGCCGAAACTGAGCGGCATTCCCAGAGGCTGTCCCTCACCGACGGCGATGTCCGCCCCGCATTCGCCGGGGGTCTTCATCACGCCGAGCGCGATCGGGTTGCAGCTCATAATCAGCCTGGCCCCCGCCGCATGCACCAGTTCGGCTATCCGCTCCGCATCTTCCACGCATCCGTAATAATTCGGCTGCTGCAGGATCAGGCACGCGGTTTCTCCGTCCAGCAGCTCCCGGAGCGCCTCCGGATCCGTCACGCCGTCCTTTTCCGGAACCGTCTGAACTTCCGCGTTCGCACCGAAGGCGTAGGTGCGCACCACGGAAGCCATTTTGGGGTCTGCGGCAGCGGAAATCAGCACCCTCCTCCGCTTCCGGTCGCGGCACATTTCGCAGGCCTCGGCCGCAGCGGTCGCGCCGTCATACACGCCCGCGTTGGAGGCGAACATTCCGGTCAGCTCGCAGATGTCCGTCTGATACTCGAAAATCGACTGGAGCACGCCCTGGCTGATTTCGGCCTGGTAAGGCGTATACGCTGTCCGGAACTCTTCCTTAGCGGCCACTTCGGAAACGATTGCCGGGATGTAATGGCGATAAGCGCCGGCACCCCTGAAAACCGATTTGTATACGCGGTTCTTCCCCGCCAGCGACTCCATCCGGTTCCGCACTTCCATTTCCGGAATCCCTTTTGGGATGGCCAGCGGTTCCTTCCGTTTCAGTTTTTCCGGAATACAGGCGTACAGTTCGTCGAAACTCTGAAAGCCGCAGGCCTTCAGCATTTCCAGCTGCTCCGCCGCCGTATTCGGAACATAGGTCCCCATCAAAACACCCCCAGTTTATTTTGATTTCTCAGTTCATCCAAACGGGTATGAAGATATAAAACAACAGGGCACACAGAACCAGGCCATGCCCGATCTCTGTATGCCCTGTCTTTAAACCTGAAAGATTCGGCGTTTTCCATCCGGAAGACAGCCTTGCTTCTTCGGTGTGAAATCACTTTCCAGGGATGCGTCAGCGTCCGGTACTTTTACCTGAGAGTTTTTGTTTGCCCCTTCGGTTCCTGCGCGCCGCTCCGCCGCAGATCTCTCCCGAACGCATCTTCCGCCCTTTTATTGTACCAGAATCCTTCCCGATAGTCAAAGCCTTTCTTAGTGGGCGCGGACAGAAGCAAAAGTCAAAGCAAAGGATGACAAAAGCAGAGCGGCTGTGTTATACTGTCCCGTGTTATGGTATCCGATTCTATTTCACCAGGAACGGAGGAAGCAAAAATGAAGAAGGTCCTGTCACTCATTCTGGCGCTTTCGCTCATGCTCTGCTCGGCTGCCCTGGCAGATATGACGGAAGAGGAATACGCCGATGCGGCGAAAGTATTCCCGACCTCGTACGAAGGGAAAACCGTCATCCTGCACTCCAACGACGTACACGGCGCGCTTGCCGGATACGCCTACATCACCGCGATGAAAGCCTACCTCGAAGAGAGGGGGGCCGAAGTCATCCTGACGGATTCCGGCGACTTTTCTCAGGGCAACACTTACGTCAGCACTTCCAAAGGCGCGAGCGCCGTGGACATGATGAACGCCGCGGGTTATGACGTCGTGACCCTCGGCAATCATGAATTCGACTTCGGCTATGCGCAGCTGATGGAGAATCTCTCCGCAGCGGAGTTCCATCCGATCTCCTGCAACGTCATTCTGGACGAGACGGGCGAACCGATCCTCGACGGGCATACGATGATCGAAACCGCTTCCGGCCTGAAGCTCGGCTTCTTCGGCGTGGAGACGCCGGAGACCGCGACGAAAGTGAATCCCGGGATGATCCGGGAAATCAGTTTCCTGACCTTCGACGCCATGTACGCCACCGCGCAGGCGGAAATCGACGCGCTGCGCGCCGAAGGCGCGGACCTCGTCATCGCTCTCACCCACCTCGGCGTGGACGAA
>ONXY01000476.1 GCA_900321945.1 uncultured Eubacteriales bacterium
CTTGCCCTGGTGCTTCAGCTGCGCCGCCATCTTCCCGGCGGTGGTCGTCTTCCCGACGCCGTTCACGCCCACCAGAAGGAGGACCGATTTCTCGTCCTCATACCGGTAAGCATTCTCCCCGAGGTCCATCCGCTCCTTGATGGTGTCGATCAGGAGCTGGCGGCAGGCGCCGCGCTGTTTGATGTGCTGTTCCTTCACCTTGGCCCGGAGCTCTTCAAGAATATCGTCCGTTGCCCGGACGCCCATGTCCCCGGTGATCAGGATCTCTTCCAGTTCATCGTAGAAATCATCGTCCACGTCGCCCGGACCATTGAAGATATCATCCAGTCCGTTGACGACTGCATTCCTGGTCTTTGTCAGCCCGGCCACCAGCCGGCTGAAAAATCCTTTCTTCTCTTCTGCCATTGCGTTTCCTTTCTTCACTTGTCCAGACTGTCCTCGATCAGCTTGACCGACACCAGCGTGGAGATCCCCTTCTCCTGCATCGTGATGCCGTAAAGACGGTCTGCGCCGACCATAGTGCCGCGGCGGTGGGTGATGACGATGAACTGGGTGTTCTTCGTCAGCTTCCGCAGATAACCCGAGAACCGTTCCACATTGGAATCGTCCAGCGCTGCCTCGATCTCATCCAGCAGCGCAAAGGGCGAGGGCTTCAGGTTCTGTATGGCGAACAGGAGGGAGATGGCGGTCAGCGCCTTCTCTCCTCCGGAAAGCTGCATCATGTTCTGGAGCTTCTTGCCCGGCGGCTCCGCAATGATGGTGATGCCTGCGTCCAGAACATCTGCGCCTTCCTCCAGGCGGAGCTCACCGCGTCCTCCGCCGAACAGCTCACGGAACACCTTGTTGAACTCTGTCCGGATCTTTGCGAACTGCTCGGTGAACTGCCGGCGCATGCCCTCGTCCAGCTGGACGATGATCTGCACCAGGGATTCCTCGGCCTTCTTCAGATCGTCGTGCTGCGTCTTTACCTGCGTGTAACGGGCGGAGACCTGCCGGTAATCCTCGATGGCGTTCACATTGACGTTTCCAAGGGCCCGGATGGCCGTCTTTCTCGCGTCGATCTCCTTCTTCAGCTGGGACGCGTTCATCGTTTCCTCGCTCCGGTACTGCTTTGCGCCTTCCTCCGTAAGATTGTATTCTCCGAGAATATAGCTCACCCGTCCGGAAAGACGCTCGGAGATCTTCTCCATCTGTCCCCGGACCCGGAAGAGGTCCTTGTCCAGAGCGCTTCTCCGCTCCGCGATCTCATCCCGCTTTTCGAAATACTTCTTCTGTTCCTCGGACCGGGCGCTGCGCTCTTCTGAGGCCTCCGCCAGCTGTCCGTTCAGACTGCCCAGCTTCTCTGTCAGCGCTTCGATCTGCCTTCTTGCTTCCTCGATGGCATGTTCCTTCTCACTGATGCGGGCGCCGGTATCCTCCGTACCGCCCTCCAGGGCTGTCCGTTCTTCCGAAAGCTTCTGAAGCTCTTCCTTCAGACGCCGGATGTTTTCCGCGATAAAGCCGTTCCGCTGGAACGCGGCGCTGTAGGAGAGCTGCGCTTCCTGCTGCGCGCCGGCCAGCTCTTCCCTGCGGCGGCGCTCCTCCTCCAGCTGCACATTCTTTGAGGCGATCTCCCGTTCCATGGCGGATCGCCGGTCTTCGATCTCCGCGATATCCGCATCCAGTGTCTTCCGGTCCGCGGTGATCTCGTCCGACTGCTGTGTGAGCTGCACCCGCTCGGAAGAAAGGTCGTTCAGGCTGTCCTCCAGACCCTCCCGCTTTTCCTTCAGCCGGGCCAGCGCCATATCCTCCGTATTCTTTTCGATCAGGAGCTTCTGCTCCTCTTCCCGGAGGGTCTCGATCTCCGCTTTGACTTCATCATGCGCGGCGTTTGCCTGCTCCAGTTCAGCCTGCGTCCGGTCGGCATGCTTCAGGATCTTCCCGACGGAAGCCTCCAGCTCTTCGATCTCCCGTTTCCTTCCGAGAAGGTTCGAGCTGTTCCGGAATGCGCCTCCGGACATGGATCCGCCGGGATTCAGGAGTTCCCCGTCCGGGGTCACGATGCGGAATGCGTAGCGATATTTCCGTTCGATGGCGATGGCCCGGTCGATGTCCCGCACCACGATGTCACGGCCAAGAAGCCCCCGCACCAGACCCTCGTAGCGCGCTTCCGTGTGCACCAGGTCGGCGGCGATGCCGATGACTCCTTCCTCCTGCATGACAGGACCCGGTTCCCAGCGCTTCGCGTTCCCCGCGCTGGTCAGCGGCAGGAAGGTCGCGCGCCCGTAACGATTCCGCTTCAGATGTTCGATGAGCTGCTTCGCAGTCTCCTCAGAATCGGTGACGATATTCTGGATCCTGCCGCCGAGCGCAGTCTCGATGGCAGTTTCATATTCTTTATCCACTGTGATCAGGTCCGCGACGACGCCGTGGATCCCGCGGATCCTGTCCCTTGTCTCCATGACGCGGCGGATGCTGTTCCCGTAGCCGTCATAGCGCTCCGCCAGATTCCGGAGGGATTCCAGCCGGGCCGTCTCCGCCTGGTAGCGCTGCTGGGCCTGCTGAAGACTCTGGACCAGCCGGGAAACCTCACCTTCGGCCTGTTTCCTGCGGTCCTCCGCGTCCGCTCTGCGGCGCATAAGGTCCGCCTCCCGGTCTGCGGCGTCCTGCTGCTTCCCGAGCTCCGCCTCGATCTCCTTGTCCAGGGCATCGGCCTCGGCCTGCAGCTTCAGAAGCCGCTGGGTGGATTCCGACGTCCTCACCTGGATCTGCTCCAGGAGCGTTGAAAAGCGCTGTCCCCGGGCTGCGATCTCGCCCCGCTCATTGACCGCGTCGATGACACCGTTCTTCAGGTCCTGGATTTTCTGGTCCAGCACCATGATCTCCTCGTCCGCGGAGACCAGCTTCCACTCTGCCTCCTCGGCACGTTTCTTTGCCTCCAGGGTCTCGGCTTCCGTAGCTTTGCCGCTCTCCTGCTGCGCTTCCAGATCCTTCTGCCGGGAATCCATATCCTCACGGATCGCCTTCAGGCGGCTTCCGATATGCTCCGCGTTGGCCCGCTCGGTGTTGATCTGCTCCCGGTAGACGCTGATCTGTCCTTCCAGGCCCCCCGACTCCGCGGTGGTCTCCGCGACGGCGTCCCGGATCTCCTGGATCCGGCCCTCCAGATCCGCGATATTCCTGGCGAGATCTTCGTAACGGGCCTTCAGCTCCGTCTGCTTCTGTTCCGCATCGTCCGCGTCTGCCTGCAGGATCTCCTCCCGCTTTCCGAGCTCCGAAAGATCTTTCCGGAACGCATCCGCTTCCATCAGGAAAAGGTTCAGGTCATACCGCTTCTGTTCCTCCCGGAGACGCAGGTATTCCTGCGCCGCTTCCGACTGCTTCTTCAGGGGACCGACCTGGCGCTCCAGCTCAGAGAGGATATCCCCGATGCGGAGCATGTTGGCGCGCTCGTTCTCCAGCTTCTTCTCCGCCAGGGCCTTCCGCTTGCGGAATTTCGTGATGCCGGCGGCTTCGTCGAACAGCTCCCGCCGGTCGTCCGCCTTTCCGCTCAGGATCTGCTCCACCTGGCCCTGGCCGATGATGGAGTAGCCGTCCTGACCGATGCCGGTATCCATGAACATCTCATTGATGTCCCTGAGACGGCAGGGCGAACCGTTGATCTGGTACTCGCTCTCGCCGGAACGGTACAGACGGCGGGACACCTTCACCTCGTCATAATCGATGGCGAGCGCCCGGTCGCTGTTTTCCAGCGTGATGGCGACGTAGGCGAAGCCCTGAGGCTTCCGGAGCTCCGTGCCGGCAAAGATGACGTCCTGCATGCTCCCGCCGCGGAGCTGCTTCGCGCTCTGTTCTCCCAGGACCCAGCGGACCGCGTCGCTGACATTCGACTTTCCC
>ONXY01000386.1 GCA_900321945.1 uncultured Eubacteriales bacterium
CGGGAGTGAATGTAGCCCACCGCGTTCTGGTTGAAATAGCTGAAGGAAAGCTTCTGCAGGTGGTCGAACGCGCTGGAGCGCAGGTCCCGGTTGACCTCCACCTCGGTGGCCATGGCTCTCCGGGTGGACATATAGTTGACCACGGCGCCGAAAAGGATGATCGCCACATACAGGACGATATACAGGGGCAGGGTGTCCAGGGTCCGCTCCGCGATGTAATGATTCAGCGCGTAGCGCTGCAGCAGCGGAAGCGCCAGGTCCACCCCGGTTCCCGCCAGCCCGCAGATCAGCATGACGAGCAGGGTTTTCCGGTATTTCCGGATGTAGGGGATCAGCCGGGGTATGCCGAAAAAGCGCAGGGACGTTTTCTGTTCCGCGTATTCCATCAGGCGGTCTCCTCCTCTCTGCTCATGCTCTGAATCCGGTCGATCTCCCGGAAAAGGCCCGGCTGGTTCCGCAGCTCCTCCGGCGTGCCCAGCTGGACGGCGCGTCCGTGATCCAGCACCAGTACCTGATCCGCCCGGGAAAGGGTGGTCATCCGGTGGCTGATCAGGATGATCGTCGCCCGGCCGAAGCGCTTCTCCAGCGCCCGGCGGATCTTCGCGTCGGTCTCCGTGTCCACGGCGGAAAGGGAATCGTCAAAAATCATAATGGGAGTCTTCTGGGTCAGCATCCGGGCGATGGCCGCCCGCTGCTTCTGGCCGCCGGACAGGGTCACGCCCCGCTCGCCGACAAAGGTTTCGTATCCTTTGCTGAAGCCCTGGACGGTCTCCTCCAGGCAGGCCGCCCGGGAGGCGTCCGCCAGGTCCTCCTCGTTCATTTCCGGCGCCGCGATCATCAGGTTCTCCCGCAGGGTGCGGGAGAACAGGAACGGCTCCTGCAGCACGATCCCGATGCCGCTCCGCAGATGGGACAGCCGCATCTTCTGAATATCCACGCCGCCGATCGTAATCTTTCCGTTTTCCGGGGGAAGGGGATAGAGCCGGTCCAGCAGATACATCATCGTGCTTTTTCCGGACCCCGTGCCGCCCAGTATGCCGAGGGTGGAGCCGGCGGGAATGGTCAGGGTGATGTCGTGCAGCATCTCCGGCGCGCCTTCGTAGGCGAAGGACACGTGCTCAAAGCGGATATCCCGGTCCAGGGGCGGCGCCGCGCCGTCGGGATCGTCCTTCTCCTCCTCCGCGTCCATGATCTGGCCGACGCGCTCCATGGAGACCCCGGCCTTGCTCATTTCACTGATCATCCGGCCCAGCTGCCGGATGGGCCAGACCAGCATGCCGTTATAGCTGAGGAAGGCGATATACTCGCCGCTGGTCATCCGGTCCCGCAGGCAGAATACCACGCCGAAGACCACTACCAGCATCACCTGGATTCCGGAAAGCACGTCGCTGGTGCTCCAGTAGCGGGACATGATCCGGCCCATGTCCACCCACAGGGAGGTATAGTGCTCGTTCTGCCGGTCGAAGCGGTCCCGCTCGTAGCGCTCCCGCCCGAAGGCCCGGACCACCCGGACGCCGGTCAGGTTTTCCTGCACCATGGCGGAAAGCTTTCCCTCGTTTTCGTCGCACTTCTGGAAGCCTTCCCAGATCTTGTGATGGAACCGGACGGAGTACCCGATGATGACCGGCACCGGAATCATGGCGATCAGGGTCAGGGGGGCGTTCATTCCCAGCATGAAAACGATGCTCATCCCCAGCAGGATCAGGATCCGGATGAGGTTGGTCAGCTGCTCCGACACAAAGTTCCGCGTGGTTTCGATGTCGCTGGTGCACCGCTGAATGATGTCCCCGGTATGGTGCTTCATATGCCACTGGAAGGGCAGGCGCCCGATATGCGTATACAGGGTGTCCCGCATGGTTTTCACGAGTGTTTCGCCGCCGCGGGCGTTGAACACCCGGAAACCGTACTGGGAGAACGCCTTGACCAGGGCGGCGGCCACGATGACCAGGGCCGGGATCCACAGGTTTTCCCGGAGATACGCGGTTCCGCCGGCCGCGTTCAGCATCTCCCGCACCCGGGGGCTCAGGCTTCCCGGATCCGCGCCGCCCAGAATCTGGTCCACGGACACCCGGATGATCTGCGGGATCACCATCTCCGCGAGGGCGGAGAGCGCCGCGAAGATCATGCACAGCACGAAGAAAATCCGGCTGCCCTTCAGAAAACGCCAGATCAGTCCGCCCCTGCGGGAGCGGTTCCTTTTTGTTTCTTTCTTTTCGCTCATCGCTGTTTTCCTGTTCATTCAGTTTGTCGTTCGGGAAGGGCTCAATACCGCCGTGCCCGCTTTCGGACAGAAAAGGAGCCCGTTCTTCCCTGATACCGGAAGAACGGGCTCCCTGGACGTTCTGAAAAATCCGCGCGCCGGAGGATCCGGCCCGGAAAAGCTTCAGCTCGGTGAAACGCCTGATGGTGCGAACCGCAGGGCCGCCGCGGGAATCCTGAAAGCCAGGACGCTTCGCGGCCGGACAGCTCCGCGCGGGTTTGCTTTCCAGGATTCAGGCGGCTCCGCCGCGCCTCAGTCACTGGATGCCGAATCACAAACGCCGGCTGTCGTACCGTACGGCCGCTGTCAGGCGACCGGTTGTCCCATCGGATGGAGGAACCCATTCCTTCGGGTATGAGGAAAGATGTATTCTTTTAATCATGGCGGATTCTCACTTTCATATCCACTTTCATAATCCTCTCTTCCCCCGGAAATACCCGCGGACATAAAACGCTCCGATCCGGAACGGAAACCGCGGAAGCCGGCCGCAAAGCCGGACGGGTAGTATAATACTGTCGGACGGCGGGAATGTCAAGGGAGAGCGGACTGATTTTTTCGGCCCGGAAGACGCGCCGGCGCTCCGGACCGCCGGAGAGGAGCTTCCGCCGGGCGCGGTCCCGCGCGGGTTTATGCTTTACAATACGGCGAAGATATGATATGTTTGTTCCGCATACAGCAATTGAAAAGCCGGATCGGTCCGCCGAGCGTTTCCGTCATGGGCCGGCGGCTCTTCCGGTTATCCGGACGGGTCATGAACTGAAAGGAGAGAATACCGATGAAAAAAGGAACCGCTGTTCTGCTGGCCTTCCTGCTGCTGTTTTCCTGCTTCGCCGGCGCGTACGCGGCGGACGACGTAACCTATTTTGACACGACCCTTCTGGCCATTTTCGACAAGAGCTGCTCCGAGTGGATGGAAAGCGCTTTCAACCGGGCGCAGTTCGCGGTCTGCGCGCTCCTGGATTACAGCCTGCAGGACGACGCGACTTACGGGATCTCCGGGCTGTATACCGGAGAAGTATACGTCGGACGCGCGTCCACGACGATGCTCACGGGATTTCATGATCCGGACAGGAACGAAAGCCTGGTCATCATGATGGACGCGAGCAATAACAAAAAAGCCGCCTACAATATCTATTCCTTCAATAAATCCATGCTGCAGACCGCCATGAAAACGGTCTGCACCGACGGATACGAACTCGTTGATTCGGACGATCTCGAAATGGTCGTTGAAATCATCCAGGCCGCTCTGAACGACAGCAAATAAAAGAACGCGGCAGAACGGACCGGTCCGAAGCGGACCGGTCCGTTCTGCTGTTCTCCGCGCCGGACCGGACGTCCGGGGCGGGTTACCGTTTGCTGTATTTGTACACGTAGGAGAAGGTCCTTTTCAGGTTTTTCGCGGAAATCTTTCCGTTCCAGCGGATCCGGCAGGTCTGGCCCCAGTTGCAGTCGGCGAAATAGACGGTGTCCTTTTCCACCTTCAGGACGAAAATCGTGTGCTTGTCTTTCAGATAACGCACGACGTCCCCGGGTTCCAGGGTATCGGCGGCGGAGGGATCGCTGACCCTGGATTTTTCCGTGGGCTCCGCTCCCCAGACGTAGGTGGCCAGCAGCATGGCGAAGCCGTGGCACTGATATCCGTGATTGGCGTAATTGCAGGTGGCGGCGCTGTCCCGGAAGTTTTCCTTCTTGTGGGACCAGGCGTTGCACCGGCTGGTGCTGATGGTGGTGGTCGCACCGTTGTTCAGCCTCACGGTCGTAACGCCTTTCACGCCGTGGTTCCAGAATCTGCCCTGGGGCAGCATGGATTTCAGATAGTCGAACTGCCTCTTCATGGAATCCGTGGGCAGGGCGGTATGCACGTATTTGGATACTTTCCAGACGAAATTGAACGTGCGGGTTCTTTTGCCGCTGGTCAGGTCCACCCGGACCTTGTACGAGCCCGGAGCGCTGCCCTTGGGGATGGTGCAGCTCCAGCTTACAGAGCCGCTTGACTGGCTGAGGTTCCAGCTCCGGTCCTGTCCGTTGACGACCAGCCCCTTCGCGCCCAGCAGACGGACGCGCATGCTGTCCGCGTTGGAATAATAGATCGTCAGCGGGGCGGTATAGGTGTCCCCGTTGTCCGACCAGCCGAAGGTCTTGCCCGCTCTGATGGTGCGGTTGTCCCAGGTGACGATGTAGGCGCCGGACTGCGCGGCGGCTTCCGCCGTCCGCGCGAACGGCGCGTCCGCCGCGCAGGTGAAGAGAACCGCCAGCAGAAGGACGGCCGTCAGGGTCCGGAGAAAGCGTTTCATGTTCATCTCTGTTTTACCTCGTCAGGGCGCCGGCCCGGAAAAACGGAATTACTTCCTATAGTTCTGCAGCGTTTCCTCCATCGCGTCGTCACAGATCTGGACGCAGCGCAGAAGGGCTTCGTAACAGATTTCATCGCTGCCCGAGGAGCGGTAGATCAGATCCATGCTGACGGAGACGGAGAAGTCGCTTTCGTCCACATAGAAGGTACAGTACTTGTAATTGCTGTTCAGCGCGTTGCACACGGCGTACATCTCGTTCAGACGGCTCTCGTCGAAATCGATCAGATTCCAGACGCGGAGCGAGCAGTGCTCGTTGTCCTCGTTGAAGAGCATCAGAACGTCCGCGGTACCGACGGAAAGATTATAGGAGACCTTTACGCTTTCAAGGTCGTCGGAATTGACGCCGGTGTACGTGTACTTGATCTCCTTTTCGTCCAGCAGCTCCAGAAACCTGCGGGCGGAGCGGTACTCGACATTCTTCGGCACGGCGGAGGCGGCGGACACGGAGAGAATCAGAACCGCCGCGATCAGGAAGGCAAACCAGCGTTTCATGGGGTCACGTCCTTTCCTCAATATTCTCCATACAGGTTTTCAGCCTGAGTCAGTTTATCATAGCAGGATGATCACGGTCAAGGATCCGGGCAAATTTGCCGCCGCTTTTCCCTTTTGCCGGATGCGCGAAAAACGATCGACATGGCCGCAGGAAGACTCGACATTGTTATAAACCGCATTAACAGCGCCGGGAGACGCAGTCCAGGCGGCAAAGCAACCGCTGACCGGTCAGGGGCCCGGCGATGAGATCCGACCGATGCCGAGCATAAAGCATGCTTTCACATCAGGATCCGGATACGCCTGGGCAGCCTCCGGTGAGATGGCTCCTCCGTCCGGACCGCGGACAGAACGGCTTCGGCGGATAAGCCGGAGCCGTTTCGCTTTGCCGGGCATATTCATGTATGCGGGCTGACGGAATATCCGGAAAAAAAGATGCGACCTGAGACGCTTTTTTTAATTCGGTTTTAGGTTCCGCGTTAAGATATACATGATATCGTGCGGCGAAAGCGTAAGACCGGATATCGGATAAGATGAAGGAGGATGTCTCTTATGAAAAAGCTCATTTCTTTAATTCTTGCTCTTTCGCTTCTCTGCGCCGCCGGGGCCGCTCCGGCTGAAGGCAGCGGCGGCGGGCGCGGCGGAAACGGAAGACCGGGCGGCATGCGGGGCGGTAAC
>ONXY01000145.1 GCA_900321945.1 uncultured Eubacteriales bacterium
AAAATGTCTGGCGTAACGTCAAGGCCACCGGTCCCCTGTTTGCCCTGGGCATCCTGCTGACGGCGCTGTATCAGATCCATGTGCCGGGTGAGTTCGTCAGCGGCCTGTTCGGCAAAAACAACGGTTTCGGCGTGCTGATGGCCGCGACCGTCGGCGTGCCGGTGTACATGTGCGGCGGCGGCACGATCCCGCTGCTCAAAGAATGGCTGGCGGACGGCATGAGCATGGGCAGCGCCGCGGCCTTTATGCTCACCGGTCCGGCCACCAAGATCACCAACCTGGGCGCGATGAAAATCGTGCTGGGCTGGAAACGATTCATCATCTACCTGGCGTTTGTTATGCTGTTTTCCCTGTGTACAGGGTTGATCGTCGATTTGTTCTGAGAAAGGGGCTCATCCATGAAAAGAATTCTTGCCGTTTTGTCCGCGCTGATCCTGTCTGTTTCCTTCCTGCCGATGGCTGCCGCGGAAGAAGAAACCGCCCGGCAGATCCCTGAACCCTCAAGCCATATTCTGGTCGTTTATTTTTCCGCTACCGGCACCACCAGGGGCGTGGCCGAAAAGCTGGCGGAAGGGCTGAACGCCGACCTGTATGAGATCGTTCCCGAGGTGCCATATACCGACGCCGACCTGAATTACAACGACCGAAAGAGCAGGACTTCTGTCGAGACCGACGATCCCGATTGCCGTCCCGCCATCGCGGGGGAGCTTCCGGATCTGACCTTTTGGGATACGGTGTTCATCGGATATCCCATCTGGTGGGGCGACACCCCGCGCATCGTTTCCAATTTCGTGGAAAACGTCGATCTGTCCGGCAAAACCGTAGCGGTGTTTTTCACCTCCGCCAGTTCCGGCCTGGGCAGCAGCATGAAGCACCTGGAGAGGCAGTCCGGCGCGGGTACCTGGCTGGAAGGCAGGCGCTTCACTGCCCGCACGACGGCGGAAGAACTGGTAAACTGGGCGAGAAGCCTTGGGATTGAGCCCTGAACGGAGCGGAGGCCATGCAAAGGAAACGGGTAAAACACATCGTTGATATTTTACTGGGCATCGGGCTGCTGCTGCTCATGTCCTATCAGGTCACAGGCGAGGCGGGCCACGAATGGACGGGCGTCAGCATGACTTTGCTGATGGCCGCGCACCAGATCCTGAATCGGAAGTGGATCGCCGCCCTGTTCAAAGGAAAGTATACGCCCACGCGCGCCGTGCAGACCTGCGTCAACATGGCCCTGACGATCTGCTTCGTCCTTACCGCGCTGTGCGGCATCAACATGAGCGTGCACGCGGTGCCGTTCCTTTCGGAGTTCATGCGGGCCTCTCTGGGACGCAGAATGCATCTGACCCTGTCCCACTGGTGTTTCGTGCTGATGGGCCTGCATTTGGGCCTGCACGTGCCGGCCATGCTGAAAGGCGTTAAAAACCCCACCGCCCGCCGGATCGGCTTTGGCCTGTCCGTCACGGCGGCGGGAGCCGGGCTGTGGCTGTTCCTTCGGAACAGGTTTCCGGATTACCTGCTCTGCCGGGTGCCCTTCGCCTTCATCGATTATGAGAAGACCGCCGTCCTGGTGCTGGCGGAAGCGCTGCTGATCGCTTTCTTCTGGGTGTTCGTCGGATCTCGGCTGCCCAAACTGTCGAACCGAAGCACAGAAGAAAAAAGCAGGCTGACCGCGCTCGTCGGCATCCTGCTCGCGGCGGTGATCGGCCTGGGCCTGGCCTTTGCTTTTCCGGCGGAAAACGGGGACAGGTCGAACGGGGACGGGGCCCCCTGGGGCGCCGTGAGCCGGGAAGAGACCGCCGCGGAGGAAACGCCCGCGCCGGCTGAAAGCACGGCGGCCCCCGCCGCGGAAAGCGAGGATAAACAGGTGGACGACGGCTTTGTCCGGATCGCGGGCGGCTCTTTCCTCATGGGCAGTCCGGAAACTGAAAACTGGCGCATCGACGACGAGACACGGCATGAAGTGACCGTATCCGGCTTCTGGATGAGCCCCTATGAGGTCACACAGGCCGAGTATGAGCGTCTGATGGGGTCAATCCCAGCAGCTTCACGGGGGAAAACCTGCCCGTGGAAAGCGTGAGCTGGCTGGACGCGGTGCGCTTCTGCAACGCCATGAGCGCAGAAGCAGGTCTGACGCCTGCCTATGTGACGGACGGCGAAACCGTCACCTGGGACCGCGGCGCGGACGGGTATCGTCTCCCCACGGAGGCCGAATGGGAATACGCCTGCCGCGCGGGCACCGAGACGCCGTTCAATACCATCCACGCCACCGGCCCGGAGGAGGCCAACTATTACGGACATTATCCCTACGAGATCGAAAAAAATAACTTCAATGATTCCGTGCTGGAAACCCGGCCCGGGCGCTACCGGCAGACTACGGTGGATGTGACCAGTTTTGCGCCGAACCCCTGGGGGCTGTACAACATGAACGGCAATGTGAATGAGTGGTGCTGGGACCTGTACGGCCCGTATGATCTTGCAAACACCGTCGACCCCACCGGCGCGCTGACCGGAACTCGCCGGGTCTACCGAGGCGGCGGATGGAACGACTTCGGCAAGAACCTGCGCAGCGCCTACCGTGCGGCAGGTGAACTGAATATGATCAGCTTCAATCTCGGTATCCGTCTGGTACGCAGTGCCG
>ONXY01000143.1 GCA_900321945.1 uncultured Eubacteriales bacterium
ATCTGCTCCGCAAGCCCCGGGCGCTGTCCGGCGGCCAGCGGCAGCGCGTGGCCATCGGCCGGGCCATCGTCCGGAACCCCAAGGTCTTCCTGATGGACGAGCCCCTGTCCAATCTGGACGCCAAGCTGCGGAACCAGATGCGCGCGGAGATCATCCTGCTCCGGCAGAAGATGAACACCACCTTCGTATATGTGACCCACGACCAGACCGAGGCCATGACGCTGGGCGACCGGATCGTGATCATGCAGAACGGCTACATCGAGCAGGTGGGGACCCCCGGCGAGGTCTTCGACCGGCCGCGGAACCTGTTCGTGGCGGGCTTTATCGGATCGCCCCAGATGAACTTCTTCAAGGCGCATCTGACCCGCGGCGGGAACGGCTATACCGTGGAGCTGCACGGCCATACCGTGGAGCTGACGGACGAGCGGGTGGAGCTGCTGAAGAAACACGGCGCCGGCTCGATGGACATCGTTCTGGGCGTGCGGCCGGAGCATCTGACCATCTGCGACGACGGCGAGACAGACTGCATCGACGGCGAAATCCGGGTGAACGAGATGATGGGCAGCGAGCTGCATCTGCACGTCCGCTGCGGCGACGACCAGAACATCATCCTGCGGGTGCCGACCATCGACCTGAGCCCCGAAAAGCGGGCCGGGCTGTCGGCGGGAAACCATATCCGCTTTACTTTCGCCAGCAAGGTGGCCCAGATCTTCGATCCGGCCACGGAAAAGAGCCTGCTCTGGGACTGATCCCGCGCGGGCGGGAAAGGGGAGCCGCGGCGGCCGCGGCTCCCTTTTTCCGTGCGCCGGCGCGTTTTGCCTTCCGCCGCGCTTTTCCCGTTTGCAGTTTCCGGAGATCCGGGTATAATAATCAGGAAGAACGTCATGATTCACGGAGGAACCGCCGATGTCCGAAGCGAATTCCCTGCTTCCCCCCGACGCCGGGGCCTTTCAGTCCCAGCCCCTGGCCGCACGGATGCGCCCCGAAACCCTGGAGGAGTTCGCGGGCCAGAAGCATCTGATCGGCGAGGGAAAGGTTCTGCGCCGGCTGATCGCCTCCGACGCCATCTCCTCCATGATCTTCTGGGGACCCCCTGGCGTGGGGAAGACGACCCTGGCCCAGATCATCGCCCGCCAGACGAAAGCCACGTTCATCAACTTTTCCGCCGTCACCAGCGGGATCAAGGAAATCCGGCAGGTCATGACCAAGGCGGAGGAGAACCGGCTGTACGGCGTGCGCACCATCGTTTTTGTGGATGAGATTCACCGTTTCAACAAGGCGCAGCAGGACGCCTTCCTTCCCTTCGTGGAGAAGGGAAGCATCGTCCTGATCGGAGCCACGACGGAGAACCCTTCCTTCGAAATCAACAGCGCGCTGCTGTCCCGCTGCAAGGTTTTCGTGCTGCAGGCCCTGACCCGGGACGATATTCTGTGGCTGCTCCGCCGGGCCCTGACGGACGAGCGGGGATTCGGCCGGGAACGGGTCTCCGTTCCGGAGCGGGGGCTGGAGGCTATCGCGGATTTCTGCAACGGGGACGCGCGCAGCGCGCTGAGCACCCTGGAGATGGTGGTGCTCAACGGCGAGGTGAGCGAGGGCGGGATCACGGTGACGGAGGAAACCCTGACCCAGTGCCTCAGCCGGAAAAGCCTGATGTACGACAGGAACGGGGAGGAGCATTACAACCTGATCTCCGCGCTCCACAAGTCCATGCGGAACTCGGACCCGGACGCGGCGGTTTACTGGATGATGCGGATGCTGGAGGGCGGGGAGGACCCCCTGTACATCGCCCGCCGGGTGCTTCGCTTCGCCGCGGAGGACGTGGGCCTCGCGGATCCCCGCGCCATGGAGGTCGGGGTGGCCGCCTATCAGGCATGTCACTTCATCGGCGTGCCGGAATGCAGCGTGCATCTGGCGGAGGCCGTGGTCTATATGTCCCTGGCCAGCAAATCCAACGCCATGGAGATGGCGACCATGGAGGCCCGGGAGGCGATTGAGAAGGAGCCCGACGCGCCGGTTCCCCTGCACATCCGAAACGCCCCGACACGGCTGATGAAGAACCTGGATTACGGCCGGGGATATCAGTACGCCCACGACTACGCGGAGAAGCTGACCGCCATGGAGTGCCTGCCGGACAACCTGAAGGGCCGGCGGTTTTACCACCCCACGGATCAGGGACAGGAGGCCCGGTACAGGGAGCGGCTGGAGCAGATTCTGGCCTGGAAGGAAAGCCGGCGGAAGAAATAAGCCGGCGCGGTCCGAAAGAACCGTCCGCGGAAAAGGCATGCCGCCCGCTCCGCGGGCCGAAGGAGGGAGCGATTTGTCAAAACGGCTGATCAGCCTGATTCTGTGCCTGTTCCTGTGCTGCGGCGCGGCGGCTTTTCCGGCCGGGGCCGCGGAGGAGAAGGCGGCGCCGGACGTGCGGGTGCTGCTGCGGCGGCTTGCGCTGACGGACCGGATCGATCTGACCTTTTCCGGGGCGTATACCGCGCAGTGGGGGAAGGACAGCCGGATGCTGCTGCCGGACGGCGGCCAGGTTTCCGTACAGATCCGGGAGGGGAGGCTCTGCCTGTTTTACCGGGACGCCGCGCTGGACTGCGGGGAGAGCCTTGTTCTCCGGCGAAGCGGGGGAACGGCATCCCGGGGCCTGACGATCGCGCCGTGGGA
>ONXY01000317.1 GCA_900321945.1 uncultured Eubacteriales bacterium
AGGTTGTTCCAGGCAAAGCGCAGCGTGAGCACGCCCAGCGAGACCAGACCGGGCCTGATCAGCGGGAGCATGATCCGCGAGTAAATCCGGCCGTGACCGCAGCCGTCGATCCGGGCGGCGTCTTCCAGCTCCAGAGGGATGGTCATGAAGAACTGCCGCATCAGGAACGTTCCGAAAGCGCTGAACAGGTTGGGCAGGTAGATCGCGTGCAGCGTGTTCAGCAGCCCCAGCTTCTGAATGATCAGATACTGCGGCAGGATCAGGAAGGAACTGGGGATCATCAGCACGGCCAGGCAGAGGACGAACAGAAATCCCCGGCCCGGGAAATGAATGCGCCCGAACGCGTAGCCCGCGAGGGAGCAGAGGAGGAGCTGGCCCGCCACGATGATCAGCGAGGTAAAGATCGTGTTCCAGTACATCCGGAAGAACGGAAGCTTGTCCGGCAGAGAGGTATAGGCGTCCAGAATCCAGTTCCGCGGAAGAATGGACGGGGGAATGGAGACCGCTTCGACCTGGGTTTTCATCGAAGTCAGAAACATCCATATAAAGGGAGCCAGCGTAATGGTGCATCCCAGAACGAGTACGAAATACACCACCGCTTTTCCGTACTCACGGCGCCTGCGGGGCCGGGACAGACTGATCTTTGTTTCCATCACCGCTTCCTCCTTTCCCTCAGTCGTAATGGACCCATTTTTTCTGGAACCGCATCTGGAAGAGCGTCAGCAGCATGATGATGAGGAAGAGCAGCACGGCGATGGCGCTGGCGTATCCCTTCGCGGAATACTCGAAGGCGTTCCGGTAGAAATACATCACCACGCTCTGGGCGTAGGACATGGCTATGCTCTTCGTGGGAATCATCATGTAGATCACGTCGAAAATCTGGAGCGTGGATATCACGGTGGTGATGACCACGAAGAACAGGGTGGGGGTTACCAGGGGGACGGTGATTTTCAGGAACTGTTTAATCTTCCCGGCTCCTTCCAGTTCCGCCGCTTCGTAATAGGTGCTCGATATTCCCTGAATGCCGGCCAGCAGGATGATCATGTTGTAGCCGACCCCCATCCATACGGATACGACGCTGACGCAGAGCAAAACGGAGTCCTCGCTTGAAAGCCAGTACCTCGGCTGGCCTCCGAAGGCTTTGATCATATGATTCAGAATGCCGAAATCCCCGTTGAAGATCCAGCGCCAGACCATGGCGATCGCCGTGGCCATCGTTACGGTGGGAATGAAGTAAATCACCCGGAACACGTCCCTGCCCCGGATTTTCGTATTCAGCAGGGCGGCCAGCAGGAGCGCCAGGACGACCGTCAGCGGGATGATGATGACCGCGTACATCATCGTGTTTCCGAGCGAGCGCCACATGACGCCGTCCTGAAACATTTTCCCGTAGTTGCTCAGCCCGGCCCAGGAGTACCGGTTGAAAGAGCCGACATTGTAGAGGCTGTCCCGGAAAACCTTGAAGACCGGATAAAAATAGAACAGGCCGAGACCGGCGAGCAGCGGCAGAATCATGCCGTACCCCCAGGCCCAGTCGATCCGTTTCTGCCGGGTTATGCGCGTCTTTACCGTCATGCCGGTTCCCCCCTGTCAAGAATACCCGATCCGGGAACGGAGAAGGTTCCCGGACCGGGCGTACTGTATTCAGAACTTGTTTTCAGAACGCGAAGGGTTTTACTGGCCGAGGAGGGCCATGATGTTGTCGCAGGCTTCATCCACAGTGATCTGGAGGCTGAAGGCCTTGACCAGCTCCTGCCACATGAAGTCGCCCCACTGCGGGTTGAGGGCGGAGGGATACACGTAGGAGTACTCCGCGGCGGCCTTGGAATAAATCTTCATATTGTACTGCGGATACGCGTCAAAGAACATATCCGAATAAGCCAGATAGGACGGGATCGTCACGCCCATCGGGCCCAGCTTCTCATTGGCTTCCGCGCTCGCGAGATAGGAAACCCAGGCATAGGCTTCTCCGGGATGCGCGGTGGTGGAGGAAATGCAGTTGGCCTTGCCGTGAATAACGGAGGCGCGCTTTCCGTTGGGCATCAGGGGAAGCTCGGTCACGTCAATGACGTCGGACACGGAGGATTCCGCGGAGATATAATCGGCCACCACCCAGTCGCCGGAGAAGATCATACCGAGCTTGCCGGCCATGAACTGCAGATAGGCCGGGTTCTCTTCCAGAGACTGTTCGGAGGGGGATACGCCCTCCTTCATCAGGTCGACCCAGCACTGGATGCCGGCGCGGGTGTTCGGATCGTTGAAGCCGAACTGCTCGTCCTTCACGAACCATCCGCCGTAGGCGTAAACGGTGTTGTAGAAGCCCTGCTGCTCCTCATAGTTGGCGGCGATGCCGTAGATGTCGTCTCCCAGCGCGGTGATCTTCTTCGCCGCTTCGGTCATGTCGTCCCAGGTCCACTCGGAGGTGGGGTAGGCGATTCCGGCCTGATCGAACAGGGTCTTGTTGTACCAGAGGCCGACGGTGTCATAGTCCATCGGAATGCCGTACTGCACGCCGCCGAAATTGTACATTTCGTTCATGGCGGCGGGATAGTTGCTCAGGTCCACGCCGGAATTCGCGATGAGGTCGTCCAGGGGCATCAGAACTCCGCCGTCGGCGTACTTCTTGATGTTCACGCCGTTCATGTGGAACACGTCCGCGATGCTTCCGCCGGTGGCGGCCGCTTCCAGCTTGGTCCAGTATTCATCCCAGGAGGTGGGCTCCAGGATGATCTTCACTCCGGGGTTGGCCGCTTCGAAATCGGCCTTGCACTGGTTGTAGAACTCTTCCAGAGCACCGTGCCAGAAGGCGTAGTGGATCTCAACGTCCGCCGCGGCGGCGGTTCCCGCCAGACCGACGACCAGGGACAGCGCCAGCAGCATTGCCAGCATTTTTACCAGTTTCTTCATGTTCTTTTCCTCCCTTTATTTATTCTTATCCGGCAGGCAGCCGGACAGATTCAGGATTGGCGCAGCCTTTCCGTCCAGGCTGCCATCTCCACGGCCCGGCCGGTTTTCCGGGCTTCCTCGGCCGCGAAGGCGAGAAGGTGGCTTTCCACGGAGCGGCTCACGTCCGACACCACCGCGTTTCCCGTTCCGGGCTCCGCCAGGAAGGCCTTCATCAGGCCTTCGTCGCCGCCGCTGTGATCCCCGCTTACCTCCCCGATGGTGATCACCCGCTCCTCCGTCGTGTCCGCCGTGCTGGAGCGGAAGCGGCTGACCCGGATGACGCCGGGATCGTCGTCCCCGCGGATCTCGCCGTGCTCGCACATGATATGGATGACGCGGTGCATCCGGTCCGTCAGGCCGCTGAGGGTCAGGACAGCCGTGGATCCGTCCCCGAATTCCATCAGCACGCTCTGATGGTCGCACACGTCGTTGTCGCAGCGGAACACGCACCGCCCGTACGGTCCGGTCCGGAGCGCCTTCAGCAGGCCCTCCTCCGTCTGATCCGGCGTAAGCACCCGGGCGGGCCAGCTGCCCAGAACCGGCAGGTAGGATTTCCGGGCGTCAAACCTGCACGATCCGGCCGCCGGGCAGTCGAGGCAGCGGGCGGCGCTGCCCGCCGGAGCGTTCTCCGGACGGAAGAAGGAAAGGCTTCCCGCGGACCAGAGACGCCGGACGCTCTTCCCGGTCAGCCAGAGCAGCAGATCCAGGTCGTGGCAGCATTTCTGCAGAAGAATCGGGCTGGAAAGCTCCTCATTGCGCCAGTTGCCGCGCACGAAGCTGTGGGCCATATGGTAGCAGCCGATGTTCTCCGTGTGCTCGATCGCCACGATCTTTCCCAGATCCCCGCTGTCCAGAATCTCCCTGATCTTCCGGAAGAACGGCGTGTAGCGGAGAACGTGGCAGACGACCGCCCGCCTTCCGGTTTCCCGGGCGGTTTCGTCAATGGCCAGCGTTTCCGCCGGATCGGGAGAGATGGGCTTTTCGAGCAG
>ONXY01000138.1 GCA_900321945.1 uncultured Eubacteriales bacterium
TCGCCGGAAACCCAGATTTCCTCCGTCTGCGGAAGCTTCGTATAATTCGCCTGCACATAAGCGTCGAAATCCGGCGCGTATTCCCGGAATGCCTGTCCCCAGCTTATTTCGTCCCCGTTGTAGATCAGGATGCGGGGATTGCGCCGAATGGACTCCATCGCCCGGTCTCCCCACATCTCATAGAAATACGGATAGCTGAGAGCGCCGCAGGCGTCCTCCGGAATCAGCTCCAGGTCCATGACGTCCAGGCTGCTGACAGGCTGGTTGCAGGCGTAGACCGTATCGTCCGGATCGGTCAGCAGGTCCAGGATCTGTTCCTCGCAGCGCAGATTCCTGTCAAGCAGAATCTGAGGATACAGCAGGTTGTACCCGGCCCACACCACGAAATTCACCAGCATGAGGGCCGCCAGCACTCCGGCGGTTCCCGTGAAAGCCCAGCGCATCCGCCCGCGGTCCCGGCACAGCCGTGCCGCCCGCCCCGCCAGCAGGGCAAGCGCCCCCGCCGCCTGAGCATAGTAAGCCATGGCGTGAAAGCCTTCAAAGTCCCGGATACCGCCGTAAACCGCCGCCAGAAACGTCAGGAGGCCCGCCGCCGGGGATTTTTTACCGATCAGTACGCAGAAGACCGCAAGGCCGGCAGCGGCCAGCAGATACATCAGGCCCGGCCACGGAGCGGATCCGAGATTCCGGGCCGCGTTCAGCAGATACCGGCCGTACAGCCATACCGTTTCCCAGACGACGCGCACGGGATCGCTTCCGAAACCGCTGATATACTTGGAATAATGCTCGGTGATAATCTCATAGACTCCGGAAATGCAGTTCCCCACATTCCCGGTCGCGGCATACCATCCCAGCAGCAGGGCAAAGGGCAGCAGACAGACAATGATGAGGCGGGCGTTCTGCCGGAACAGCGTGCCTTCCTTTCCCGCTCCGGCCGGGACTCCGTATTTTCTGCCATGGAGCCACGCCGTCAGCTGAACGGTCACCATCGCAAGGAAATAGCAGAAAACGGCGTACGCGGACGCAAAGGAGGATCCCAGGCTAAGCACGATACCCAGGGAGACCATGACCGCGCAGGACAGGGAGATTTCTTTCGTCTCCGTGTAGCGCACCAGCTCCAGCAGGATCAGCAGGAGCCCGATCCCCTGCCAGTGGTCCGAAAGCATGGTAGTGCCCAGATACTGGGTTCTCAGCATGAACAGATACAGAAGCGGCATGCCGAAGAGCGAAACCGGATGGAACGTCTTCCTGTGGCGCAGATAGACGCTTTCCCAGAGAACGGCCAGCAGCACGTACGTCCCGAGGCGGAACTGAAACACCGTCCGCGCCCCGCACAGAGCGGCCAGCGCAACGAAATAGTAGGAAAAGGGCATATGCTGGGACAGGAAGGACTGATAGATGTCACGGCCCTTTACGATATGATAGGCCCCGTAGAACACGTCCTGCTCGTCCGTAAAATAGGGATCGCTGAGAAGTGAAAAGTACAGAAAAAACACGAAAAAGAAATAAATCACCGGCAGCGCTCTGTTCAGAAACGCCGGAAAATTTTTCCCGTTCCTTCCGGTTTGTTTCATGACACCTGTACCTC
Source organism: uncultured Eubacteriales bacterium (assembly GCA_900321945.1). Next base: position 1,589 of record ONXY01000138.1, read on the forward strand.
CCAGCGTCCTGCGCGCTCTCCGGAACCCCGCCGGACGTTCCCGGGAAGCCGGCCCGCGGAACCCGCGGATTTTGTTTATTATACTACTATATATGGTGTTAATGCAACCCTGTCCCCCCATCCGGCCGGGTATGGAAAAGGCGCCGGCCGGATGCCGGTTCTGTTTCCGGCGTTCCGGGCCCGGCGCCTTCGAATCCGTCCGGAAGCCCGGCCCGGACTCAGAACCGGTTCAGCGCGTCGATTACGTATGTGATCTGCTCCTCCGTCAGGCCCGGGTACAGAGGAATGCTCAGCTCCGTTCCCGCCAGCTCCTCCGCCGCCGGGAAATCCCCGCGGCGGTATCCCAGATCCGCATAGGCCTTCTGCAGGTGTACGGGTACGGGATAATGAATCAGGCAGTGAATCCCCGCCTCCTCCAGATATGCCTGCAGGGCGTCCCGTTCCCGGGTAAACACGGGAAAAATATGATAGACGTTTCCTTCGTCCTTTTTCAGCAGGCGTATCTTTCCGTTCCGGATTTCCCTCTCGTATACGCCGGCGATGCGCCGCCGTTCCGCGGTCCACTCCTCAAGGAAGGGCAGCTTCGCGCTCAGCACCGCGGCCTGCAGCTCGTCCAGCCGTGAATTGACGCCCGCCAGATCGTGATGGTATTTCCGGACGGACCCGTAATTGCCCAGAGCCCGGACTTTCCCGGCGAGATCCGGATCGTCCGTCACCACCGCGCCGGCGTCTCCGAAAGCGCCCAGGTTTTTCCCCGGATAAAAGGAAAACCCGGCCGCCAGGCCGAACGCGCCGGCCTTTCTCCCATGCCGCGCGGCCCCGTGGGCCTGCGCCGCGTCCTCGACCAGAATCAGATTCCGTTCCCGGGCCAGCGCCGCGAATCCTTCCATATCCGCCGGCCGTCCGTAAAGATGGACGGGCATGACCGCCTTCGTCTTTTCCGTAATATGCTTCGCGGCTTCCTCCGGCGTGATCAGCGCCGTTTCCGGATCCGGATCCACCAGCACCGGCCTGGCTCCGGCGTAGGAAACGGCCAGAGCGCTCGCGATAAACGTGTTTGCGGGAACCAGCACCTCGTCCCCTTTTCCGATCCCGGCTGCCTGCAGAATCAGCCGGAGCGCGTCCAGCCCGTTTCCGGTGCCGACGCAGAAACGGACTCCGCAGTATTCGGCGAACGCCTTTTCAAAAGCCCTGTCTTCCTCCCCGCCGATAAACCATTCCCGGTTCGTCACCCGTTTCCACGCCGCGTCCAGCGCGGGACGGAGAGGTTCGTGCATTTTTCTGAAATCCGCATAGAATATTTCCATTCCGCTCACGTCCGCGCCTCCCGGCCGGCTTCCCCGGCATATTTCAGAAAATCGTCGTAGTTCCGGATGTAATCCGATTCGTCGTACAGCTGATCCGCCAGCACCATCAGCACCGCGTCCCCGGAAAAATCGGACATGACCCGCCAGATCCCGGGGTTGATGTACAGCCCCTTGTTCGGCCGGTCCAGGAGTACGGTCTCCTTTTCCCTTCCGTCGTCCAGCAGGATTCTGCAGCTTCCCCGGACGCAGATCAGCACCTGCCTCAGCGTCCTGTGGGCGTGAAAGCCCCGGCTGACGCCGGGCTGGGTGTTGTACATGAAGTAGCATCTGCGGATGTCAAAAGGAATATTCCGGTTCTCCTCCAGGGCAATCAGAATGCCCCGCTCGTCCCCGTGCTCCTCAAAATCAAAAGTGACAATCTCCACGCGGCCCTCCTGTGAAACGCTCCGGAATCCGGAAACGGATCAGTCTTTCTTCTTTCGGAATACCAGCAGCTTGCTGAGAACGTAGTTGGCGATAATGATGATCACCTGCGCCGCCAGCTTCACGGCCTTGTCGTTCAGCCCCATTACCGAGACGCCCAGCCCCATGATTCCCATCTCCATGCCCAGCGTGGCCAGCCGGGAGAGCAGGAATTTCCCCGCCTCCAGCAGACGGTTTTTTTCCTTGCTGAAAAACACATACCGCCTGTTGGCAAAATACGCGAAGGTCACGGCGCAGATCCAGGAAATCACCGTGGCGGTCTGCAGTTCCAGAGGAACCTCCGGATTCAGGACGGTCTTTACGCAGAGCCAGTAGCTGATCAGGCTCACCGCGGTGGTCAGTCCTCCGACGATCAGATAGTTGATCTGCTCCCGGTATTTCCGGTATACCGCCTTCCCCTTTTCCCAGATCTCCTTCAAAACGGATTCTGCCTCCTTTATCTTACCCTGTTTTTGTCCTTTCCGCAAGAAACCGGCGGAAACGGAACCCGCGCGCCTCTTCCGCCCGCCGGTTAACCGGCGAGGCCGAAGGTGATCGTCCTGCAGATCTCCGCGAGCGCTCCCGGGAAATAATCCGTATAGCTGAGGTCGTCCGGGACCAGAAAAACCAGCGCGGTCAGCAGCACGCAGAAGAACGCCGCGAGGCAGGTTTTCCGGCTCGCCGCGCGGGCGTCCTCCCCCGCTTCGGTGATCGTCCCGATCGCGATAAAGGCGCCCACGCTCAGCAGCCAGAGATAATCGCTTTTGTACCGTTCCCATATCACCTGCGCCCCGATCACCTGTACCGTGGAGATCAGGAGCACGGAAACGGCCAGCGTCAGGGAAAAGGTATACAGATCCTGTTTCCTCAGCTCGGCGCCGGTCTTTTTCCGCAGGCATGAAAACGCGTACAGCAGCAGCGGGCAGCAGGTCACGGCGCCTGTTCCGACGCTCAGGAAAGGGAACGCCGCGTCCGCCTTCGGCGCGGCGAACAGGTTGTTGAAGTTCCCCGCCAGCGCCCTGAACAGGTTTCCCGGATCCAGAAGGCCCGGCGTCTTCGTCTGGTCCACGACGGTCAGCTGGTAGGTCTGTCCGAATTCAAAAGGATTCTCAAAGCGCACGTAATTGTATGTCATCAGCGCCGCCGCCGTAACGATATAGGGGGATGCCGCCAGCAGCAGCCTGCCCGCCAGTCCCGCGGTCATCCTCCTTCCGCGCAGGAAGTGAATCAGCAGGGGAATCACCAGCAGATTCGCCAGCGCCAGCGGAGGCCGGCAGCCGAAGGTCAGCGCGCCGCACACGGACCCCAGGAAAGCCAGCCGGATGGCCGACTTTTCCGCCCTTTCCTCCCAGACCGCTCTTGAAAAAAAATACAGGCTCCAGATTTCCAGAAACATGCCGCAGGACACAGCCGTCTGATACAGGGCCGGAAATTTGGACACATAGACGGTTGAAACCAGCGAAAACGCCGTCAGCAGGCACGCCAGCTGACCCAGGGTCATCTTCCGGAACCGGTTCCGCGACAGCCGGAGGAAGAACGCCGCAAGCCCCAGAATGAACAGCCCCGTAAACAGCCGGGTTGCGTGAAGGGTCGCGGGCGCGTGCCCCGTCAGCAGCCGGTAAGGCATAAAGACGAGCAGAATCGGGACCACGCCGAAATACATATAAAAATGTCCCTTATAGTACGACCAGTCCCAGGGCACGTCCGCGCCGGCAGCCATCCGCGCCTCCGGGTCGTATGGATTCTCCAGCTCCAGGAAAGCCGGATCCGTTTCACCGACATAATCGATATGGCCCTGGAGCATGAACTCCGTCATCAGTTCATACGCGTTCCGGTGGCGCGGCATCATCCCGTTCCAGATCGGCGAAAGCGTCATCAGAAAAGCGGTCAGCACGATCAGCGCCAGAACCAGGCACGCCAGGGCCAGAATCTGTTTCCGGCTCAGCGCCGTTACAGGTATTTTGTGCAGAGAAGAGCCGGGACGTATCAGAAAGAGCGTCCCTCCGGTCAGCGCCCAGAAAAGAATTCCTCCCAGACTGAACTCCAAGGAAACGCACTCTCCTTTTCTGTGTCAGGCGGAGTACGGCGCCGGCCTCCCCGGCTTCCGTTCCGTGAAAAGCTATTCTCCGAGGAGCAGATCCAGCACGCCCAGATCCGTCAGGTCGTCCATGACGGCCTGGCAGGCGGACGTGGGCACCCCGACCAGAAAGCGGATCAGGCCTTCCGCCACGGGTATCGCCAGATCCTCCATATAGGCGCGTATATCCAGATCGTTGGCTGTGAAAAGTCTCAGCGAGCCTTTCAGATCATCGAGGGAAAACATTCTGATCAGATGGTCTCCCTCCCTGGGCACCAGATCGCCCTCCAGCGTCAGCATCAGCGCCCCGGGTTCCATATCCACGGTGGGCTTCCGCACCTCCACAAGCGCGTGGCCGTTCTCCTGCGCCGCCAGATATACGGAGGCTCCCACATTCGGCACGATTTCCCCGGTCAGGCTCAGGCTGAAAAGAGACCAGCAGTCGGAAGGCCACTTTACGGGAAAGGAGATGATGGACGCCTCCAGGTTCAGCAGGTCCTCCTGCAGCCTGTCCGTTCCCAGGATCTGAGCCGTCAGGCGGCCGGACTGATGGTTGTCCTCACGAACGGTCTCCAGGGAAAACACCGGCTGATAGCCCGTTTTCATTTTCGGAAAATTCAGCGTGATCTGTCCGGACTTTTCCGTCTCCGTTCTCGAAAAAAACTCCCCGCTGGCGGTATGCCAGGTTTCCGTCCCCCCGTCCCGGACAATCCGGATTTCCTGTTCCCCGGCCACGGTCTTCACAAAATAGTCCGGAATCTCGGTCAGCATTCCCCGGAACGCGTCTTCCGCGTCCAGGTTCTTGCAGAGGGCGTCGATAAGGATCAGCGTGGGCTCGTCGCGCTCCAGACGGTACGACCAGCATTCCCAGAGGTACTTCACCGCCTCCGCGGGAATCACGCCGTTTTCGTCCTCTTTGCCCATCATGCCCATCCAGTCCTCGGTCGGCAGTCGGAGGCTGTATTTCCAGGTGTAGGGATAGAGCAGCGCCAGATAATGCAGCGGTAGGTCCAGATGCTCGGACATTTTTGAACAGAAGGCCAGGAAGGAGAAATAGTCCAGGCTGAACGACTTTTCCCCCAGAAGCGGGGAA
>ONXY01000137.1 GCA_900321945.1 uncultured Eubacteriales bacterium
CTTCGATGTGCCTCGCAGGCTTTGACGGTGCGGTCCCTGCGGCGTAGCAGTAGACCAGCCAGTCTTCATACCCGCTGCTCGCCAGACCGGAGGGCATCGCGGAAATAAAAAGCGAGAGTACCAGGACAACTGCAAGGATCATTTTCATTCGGGTTTTCATTGCTGTTTCTCCTTTCGTTCTTTCAGGTGTCGTGTTTCTTTCGACATCCTCAGTATACCGTTTGGAAAGAAAAAGCCGTAGTCCGGTTTTTCACGGGGCGGAACGGTAGCCCGGCATGGGGGATCGGGGGCGCGCTTCCTTTTTTCCGTGACATTGAAACGGGATTTTTGACGTGGTATAATCCGATAAGGAAACAAGAGGGATAAGACACCCGGGCTAAAAGGCGTGTTTTTCCCGCTTTCATCGATAACTGACATTATGAGGGATCATCATGGAGATTTGGGAATATCAGCAGAAGACTTGGCCGGACCGGAAACCGTGCGGGCGACCGGGGGAAGGAACCTCCGGCACTGTTTACCAAACCCGGAAACAGGACCTGTCCGGCGGATCCTTCCGCGCCGTCAAGGAAGTACGGATCCCGCGCAATGACAGCGAACCGGACGCCTTGCGGTCGGAGGGACCTACAGTGGAACAGGAGGCTCCGGGAAAGCCTTACTCCCGTGCGCAGGAGATGCCGGACGTGCCGGAGGCGGAAAAACCGTCCGCTTCCGGATCGAACCCCCCGGAACATGATCCGCCCGAAAAGAGACCCGGATGGCTGATTTTGCTGATCATCGCGGTCCTGATCCTGGCGGATTTCCGCATGACGGCGGTTACGGGAGCTGCGGCGGATGTTTGGACGGAGAGCGCGAAAATGACGGTGGGAACAAAGAGAACGACACCCTCTCCGGAGACTCCCGATCCTTCGGTAAAGCTTACTCCGACTCCAGCTCCGACACCGACGCCCACTCCGACGCCGACGCTGACACCGACACCAACACCGACACCAACACCGACACCGACACCGACGCCTTCTCCGACACCGACGCCGACGCCCACTCCGTCCGTGACGCCCTATTGGCTTTGTCAGTCGTGGCCGCCGCTGGAGCCGGTCGGCGGCCTGAGGGTAGAGAAAACGGAACAGACGAGCGTGACGCTGTCATGGAGCAGCGTGGCGTATGCCCAGTTCTACCGGGTGATGGTAAAGGAGCAGAACGCTTCGCCCGCATGGACGGAAGCGGCGCGTACGACGGACACGACGGCGCGGGTCACGCAGCTTCGGGCGGGAACGGCATACCAGTTCAAGGTCATCGCAATGTGCGGCGACTTCAGTTCGGAGTCGCGGACCGTTGCGGAGAGGATGGCCGGGGCGGAGGAGACGCCCGCGCCTGTTGAAATAGGCAGTTATATCAGATTTGGGCATTATCCTCAGGCGTCCGGGGGAGGGGACTATGCCGAGATCGAATGGCTGGTGCTTGATATTGACGAGGCGGGTCATAAAGCGCTGCTGATCAGCCGGTACGGACTGGACTGCAGGCCTTATAACAGAGGAAAAACAAGCGTAACATGGGAGACCTGCAACCTGCGTGCATGGCTGAATGAAACATTCATGGAAAAAGCCTTCAGCGCGGAAGAACAGAAGGCGATCGTATTGACAAGGGTGGACAACGGCGCGGCCCAGGGATACAGCGAATTTGATCCGCAAAGTGGGAATGATACGGAGGACCGGATCTTCCTTTTGAGTTACGCTGAAACGTGGAGATATTTCGGCAGCTACGGCGCCAGCCAATGCAGGGCTACGGAGTTTGCCGTATCACAGGGAGCCCATAAAGACCGCGGCAGCGGCAATTGCTGCTGGTGGCAGCGTTCGCCGGGGGCTTCATCATATGAAGCATGCATTGCGAACAGCGCTGACGGGAGCGGCTGCCGCGAGATTAACTACTGCAACGGCGCTGTCCGTCCCGCTTTGTGGGTGGATCTGGAATCCGGGATGTTCTGATCTTTCACGCCCCGGAACACGCCGGAACCGGGCGGAAATGAAAACGTTCCGCCGGGCGGAATAAAGCCGGATGACCCCGATCCGATGAAAAAACAGTTTACATTTAATCGGTAAGATGCTATAATTTCTTCAGATACCCGGTACTATTTTCATAATTCTATGAAGGAGGCTTTTCCTATGAAGAAAGCTCTGGCACTGCTTTTGATCGCCGTGATGGCGCTGTCCCTGTGTTCCGCGGCCTTCGCGGCGGAGGATTACACCATCCGC
>ONXY01000108.1 GCA_900321945.1 uncultured Eubacteriales bacterium
ACCCTGAAGCAGGACCAGTTCATGTATGACGCGTATCCGGTCATGGATACGGTGATTATGGGCAACCAGCGCCTGTACGATATCATGCAGGAGAAGGACGCGCTGTACGCGAAGCCCGATTTCAGCGAAGCGGACGGAGAAAAAGCCGCGGAACTGGAGGGCGAGTTCGCCGAAATGGACGGATGGAACGCGGAAAGCGACGCGGCGACGCTGCTGACCGGCCTGGGGATCCCTGCGGAGGAGCACACAATGATGATGGGCGACCTCCAGGCGGGCGACAAATTCAAGGTGCTGCTCGCGCAGGCGCTTTTCGGCAATCCGGATATCCTCCTGCTGGACGAGCCTACCAACAACCTGGACAACCGGTCCGTCGCGTGGCTGGAGGATTTCCTGATGGACTTTCCGGGCACGCTGATCGTGGTATCCCACGACAGATGGTTCCTGAACAATATCTGCACCCACATTGTGGACATCGATTACAACCAGGTCAAGCTGTACGTGGGCAACTACGATTTCTGGTATGAGTCCAGCAAAATGATGCAGAGCCTGATGAACGACCAGAAGAAGCGCCGGGAGGATAAGATCCGGGAACTGCAGGCGTTTATTCAGCGCTTCTCCAGCAACAAGAGCAAGGCAAAGCAGGCCACCAGCCGCAGAAAGCTGCTGGACCAGCTGACCATCGAGCAGATGCCCGCCTCCAGCCGCCGTTATCCCTGGGTAGCCTTCACGCCCGACCGGGAGGCCGGGAAGGACATCCTGAACGTGACGGATCTGAACTATACTCAGGACGGCGTACCGCTGCTGAAAAACGTCAGCTTCCTGGTGACCCGGGGGCAGAAGATCGCCCTGGTGGGTAACGAACAGGCCGCGACCGCGCTGTTCCGCATTCTCGCGGAGGAGATTCAGCCCGACAGCGGCACCGTAAAGTGGGGCGTGACCATCTCGACCAGCTATTTCCCCAAGGATAACAGCCCGTTCTTCGACGGCTGCGATCTGAATATGATGCAGTGGTTCGCTCAGTATTCTCCCGAGCAGCTGGAGACCTATATGCGGGGGTTCCTCGGCCGGATGCTTTTCAGCGGCGACGACGTGTATAAACCCGTCAGCGTCCTCTCCGGCGGAGAGAGGGTCCGCTGCATGCTGAGCCGGATGATGCTCAGCGGCGCGAACTTCCTGATGCTGGATCAGCCCACCAACCATCTGGATCTGGAATCCATCACCGCCGTGAACAACGGACTCATCAATTTCCCCGGCAACGTGATTTTCACGAGCCAGGATCACCAGTTCATCTCCACCATCGCGGACCGCATTCTGGAAATTCACGCGGACGGCACCGTTTCCGACTACCTCTGCAACTACGAGGAGTTCCTGGAGCGGACGAAATAACGGATAAAAGAAGCCGCGGAGGGAAGGCCTCCGCGGAGAATCAAAATCCCGCTGACGAACGGCCCGAACGCGTTCGGGACCGTCCGTCAGCGGGATTTTTGCTCAGACGCCGGACCGGTCAGATTTCAGGAAATACAGGGGCTTGTTCCGAAGCGGCGGGCCACCGGGAAGGAACGTCCGGGCAGAAAGCCCGGAGCCGCTCCGCCCGATGCTCCACATAACACCCGCAAAGCGCGCAGGTTCCCATGTTCAGATTCGGACAGGCACGGCAGGCGTTCAGGCGCTGCCGGACGGATTCCGCGGGCGCCCTTTCGCCTTCCGGGATCAGATCAATCAGTTCCCGGACGGAGGCGCGGAGCGCTTCCCCGTCCGGAAGATCCCGAAGCAGACACCGGACACAGGGCTTCCGGAAAATCATGAGAGCGTGATCTCCGCCACGGCGCAGGCGGGCAGGCGCACCAGCACATCTCCGTTTTCCGCGACGGCGGCGTCCAGATCCCGTACGGCGAGGGGAGAGAAATCAAAGTCGTTCTTTTCGTGCATTTCCCCTGCCAGCACCCGGGCCCGGGCCTGACCGGCGCGCACGCCGGAGATCCGGAGCTCCGCCGGGTTTTCCGCGTCCAGATTCGCGACGGTCACGGTATACACGCCGTCCTTCTCCGAGGCGGAAGCCGTAATCTGCTCCATGGACCAGGCTTCCGTTCCCGCGGTTCCGCTCCGCACGAAGCAGCCGATTTCCCGCGCTCCCTGATGAGCGCGGTACAGGCTGAACACGTGCCAGGTGGGCGTCAGGACGATGCGGTCTCCCTCCGTCAGAATCACCGCCTGCAGAACGTTCACGGTCTGAGCCAGGTTGGCCATGATCACCCGGTCGCAGTGGCGGTTGAAGATGTTCAGCGTAATGGCCGCCACCATCGCGTCGCGCATGGTGTTCTGCTGATACAGGAAGCCCGGATTGGTTCCCGGCTCCACATCGAACCAGGTTCCCCACTCGTCCACGATCAGCCCGACCCTCTTCTCCGGGTCGTAGCGGGTCATGACGGCGTCGTGGGCCGAGATGAGATCATCCATCCGGGCGGCCCGCTTCAGGGTCTTGTAGTATTCCTCCGCGGTGAAATCCGTCGCGCTGCCCTTCTTTTCCCAGGTATCCCCGCAGACCGTGTAGTGATGCAGAGACAGCCCGTCCATATACTGCGCGGCCTCGCGCATCAGAACTTCCGTCCAGTGCATGTCCGGCCCGCCGGATCCGCAGGCGATGCGGAAGGGACGGTTTTCCCCCCATGTCCGGGCATAAGTCTGATACCGGCGGTACAGATCAGCGTAATACTCCGGACGCATATTCCCGCCGCAGCCCCAGTTCTCATTTCCGATTCCCCAGTACCGGACGCCCCAGGAATCCTGCCGCCCGTTCTCCCGCCGCACCCGCACGACCGAGGAATCCCCGTCGGAATTCACGTACTCGATCCAGTCCGCCATCTCGCGAACCGTGCCGCTTCCCACATTGACGTTGATATAAGGCTCGCAGCCGATCTGGGCGCAGAGATCCAGGAATTCATGCGTGCCGAAGGAGTTGTCCTCCACTATACCGCCCCAGTGCGTGTTGACCATCCGCCTGCGGCTTTCCTTCGGACCGATTCCGTCCTGCCAGTGGTACTCGTCGGCGAAGCAGCCGCCCGGCCAGCGCAGAACGGGAACGCCGATTTTTTTCAGCGCTTCCACCACGTCCGTGCGGATTCCCCGCACATTAGGGACGCGGCTGTCCTCTCCGACGTAGTATCCCTGATAGATACAGCGCCCCAGGTGCTCGGAGAAATGCCCGTAGATTTCCTTCCGGATCGTTCCTTTGCTGCTTCCCGGGCTCAGGGTGATGTCCGCCATGCCCGTTTCCTCCCTTTTCACGCGGCCCGGTCCGGCGTGCGGATCCGGCCGCTTTTTTCTCTATATAACCATGTCCGGAGGCTCTCCGTCAAGACGGAATTCATCAAGGCTGAAATTGACAGTCCAATCCTTCTATGATATGATATTCCGCAGGAAACGAAGGAGGCTGATTCCCTTGGCGAACAAGACCCGCTCCTTTCACGAGGTCCGGTCGGATCTCGCGATCGGCGCCATGACCGTGGTTCTTTACGCCATTCTCGGGGCCGTTTTTTTTGCCTGCCTTTCCATATCCAACGTTTATCTGCGCCATCTGAACCGTACCGTAGCCACGACGCTGCTGACCTTTCTGGTCCTCATCATCGCCATGCACGCGGTTTACGGCGGCTTCAGCGTGGGAAGAAAGAAATCCAAACCCGTGATTTCCGCGATGATTACCGGGACCGTCATTACAGATCTGGTCGCCTATCTGCAGATGGAAATCATGAACGTGAACGCAAACTACAATTCCCATCTGGTGCTTTTCGGCGCGGACTTTCTCTATCTGCTGCTGGCGCTGGTACTGCAGACCGGGATCATTATTCTGTTCGTCCGGCTGGGAAACGATCTGTATTTCAGGTTTCATCCCCCGCGCAGCGTTCTTCTGATTCTGGGAGACCGGGATCAGGAGGCGCCGCTCCGCAGCAAAATCGGGCGGTACCGGCTGCAGTGGGACGTAAAGGACTGCGCTCTCTGCTCCGAAGAGAATATCCGGGAACGGATTGAAGACGCGGAAGTGGTCTTCCTCGGGGAAATGCCTGAGACGGACAAAGCGGTTCTGCTGAAAATCTGCTACGACCTGCGCAAGGACATCATGTGCAAAGCCCAGCTGCAGGAGACGATCCTCTGCAATTCGCGTCCGGCGATCGTGGACGACGCGCCGTTCCTGGAAATGGAGTATTACAAGATGTCCTTCTTCCAGCGCGCCGCAAAGCGGATTGGTGATATTCTGATCTCAATACTCTGCCTGGTTCTGCTCAGCCCGCTTATGCTCATCATCGCCCTGGCGATCAGGATCGAGGACCGGGGTCCGGTGATCTTCAGCCAGCCCCGTCTCACCATCCGGGGACGGAAGTTTATTATCCGCAAATTCCGGACCATGAAGGTGGAAGCGTCTCTCCACGACAACCAGGTTTCCACCGCCATCAACGACCCGCGGATTACAAAGGTCGGCAGGGTGCTGCGGCGTTTCCGCATGGACGAGATTCCCCAGTTCTTCAACGTGCTGATGGGGGAGATGAGCCTGGTGGGTCCCAGGCCGGAGATGATCAGCAATATCAACCGTTACAAGTCCCAGCTGCCGGATTTCGTATACCGGGAGAAAATGAAGGCGGGCATTACAGGCTACGCCCAGATTGAAGGCCGGTACAACACCACGCCGGAAGACAAGCTGATGCTGGACCTGATGTATATTGAGAGCTTTTCAGTCTGGCTGGACGTTAAACTGCTGATGCGGACGGTTACCGTCCTTTTCAGACACGATTCCACGCAGGGCTTTGCGGCGCCGCCCGCGCCGGATCCCGCGGTGAACCCGAAACGAAGAAGGAGGAGCGAATCCCGATGAACACCACGCTACTAATTATGGCCGCCGGGCTGGGATCCCGTTACGGAGGAAACAAGCAGATTGACCGGATCGGACCGAACGGTGAGATCCTGATGGAATACTCCATCCACGACGCCGTCGCAGCCGGTTTTGACAAGGTCGTATTCGTGATCCGGAAAAGCATGGATCAGCTCTTCCGGGAGATGATCGGCAACAAAATCTCAGACAAGGTTCAGGTGGAGTACGCCTATCAGGAATATGATTCCCTGCCCGGCGGATTCCAGGCGCCGGCGGACCGGACCAAACCTTACGGAACGGTACACGCCGTTCTCTGCGCGAAGAACCTGATCCATGAGCCCTTCGCCGTCATCAACGCGGACGACTATTACGGAAGGGACGCTTTCACGGCCATGGCCGGCAGCCTGCGCCGCCTCCGGGAGAGCCGGGACCGCGCTTCCATGGTCGCCTACTATCTGAAGAACACCATTTCCGAAAACGGACATGTGACCCGGGGCGTCTGCACAAAAGACACGGAGGGGAATCTGGTCAAGGTGACCGAGACCTATAAAATCATTCCCTTCCCGGACGGAACCATCCGCGATATCAACGACAATCCCGACGGCGTCATCCTGGATCCGAACGCGCTGGTCTCCATGAATTTCTGGGGGTTCGCCCCTTCCTTCTTCGAATCGGGCGAGAAGTATCTCGCCGATTTCCTGGCTTCCCCCGAAGGGGACCCGCTGAAAAAGGAATTCGTTCTTCCGACGCTGGTGGATATGCTGATGCGCGAGGAAAACCTGAAGGTGGAGGTGCTGTCCACCGACGCGGTCTGGTTCGGCATTACCTATAAGGAAGACAAGGCCTATGTGATGAGCGAACTGAAGAAACTCCACGAAAGCGGAGTTTACCCCGCGGCGCTGTAATGACCGGCGCTGTCCGCTCCGGGCGTTTTCCGGAAATCTGACAGGGAGAGAAAAACATGAAGATTCTGCTTACCGGCGCCGCCGGTTTCATCGGCTCCCATACCTGCGTCGAACTCTTCCAGGCGGGGCATGAGGCCGTTATTGTCGATAATTATGTCAACTCGAGCCCGGAGGCTGTACGCCGGGTGGAGCAGATCCTCGGGCATCCGGTTCCCCACTATGAGGCGGACGTCAGGGACGCGGAGGCCATGAACCGCATCTTTAACGAGAACGCCTTTGACGCCGTGATCCATTTCGCCGGCCTGAAAGCGGTGGGCGAGAGCGTGGGACAGCCCCTGCGTTATTACCGGAACAACCTGGATTCCACGCTGACGCTGATGGAAACGATGCAGGCTCACGGCGTGAAACGGATCGTTTTCTCC
>ONXY01000311.1 GCA_900321945.1 uncultured Eubacteriales bacterium
GAAGAATAATATCCCCGACCGCCAGCAGGTTGTCCTTTCCCATTCCGCAGACATACGGATTGGAATCATATCGATAGCAGAAATCCAGAAAAGCCGCCTTCTGATCAGGATCCTTCATGATCTTTACCAGGATTTCCCGGGGAATCGTCCTTCCGTAAGCGCCGGGTCCTGAAAGGTGAATGTTCTTCACTCCGTATCCGGAAAGAATACTCTCCAGTTCGTCCGGCATGAAGGTATAGGTGATGCACCAGGGCGATCCGCCCTGCTCATACTGAGCAATCTCCTCTTCTCCTCCCATCAGGCCGTCCGCCAGGAGTTTTTCCGCGTTCTGTCTGCTGAATGCAAAGCCGTCAATCATCCGCTCCCGGTTGGTAACGCACCAGTGCACGAACGGGTCATCCGCGTTTTCGTCCAGGATAAACTGGTTTTTCTGGATCGGGTTGGCCAGATACGGCAGCGATCCCAGCCTGCTGGATACGCTGATCATGATCCTTTTCCCGGCAATCCGCACCAGCTCGCCGATGACTTTGTTCTGGTTGGGATATGTATATGAAACCGGCGCGTCGAAGGACATGACCAGGTCGAATTCCCGGTCCCGGTACGCGCTCAGATCCTCGAGCGCGCCTTTCACAAACGTTATTCTGTCGCTGACGCCTTCCCGCGCGGCCAGCTCGCGGGCTTTATCGATCATCGGCCGGGAAATGTCAAAGTGTGTCACCCGGCAGCCCTGTTTTGCCAGGAGGATGGAAAAGCGCCCGCTTCCCGCTCCCCCGTCGAAGACTGTATGGATTCCGTCCAGATGCTCCAGCAGTTTCCGCTGGATATGGTCCTTCTGGATGATATCATCGATATAGGTCGCTTCCCGGCGGCTTTCCAGCTCCCCTTTATCCGGGAGATTCCACTGCCGCTCGGAGATTTTCTGACTGTAGTCCATTTTCCGGACTCTCCTTTTTATATTCTGAGGCGGCCTTTCCCAGCATATAAGCCGCATATTCCCTGGACATTGCCGAATCATAGCCGTTTTCTTTTCCGGATTCATATTCGTCCAGGGCGGAGCGGATCAGCGGATGATACCTCTCCGGCAGGTTCTTCAGTCCCCAGATTCCGCCTTCTTTTTTGGACAGAATCTTTTTCTCCCGCAGGTATCCGAGGACGCGGGTCAGGTTCAGAATCAGATATACAGGGTTGTCTGTTATTTCATTCTCCGCGTCGGATACGTCGCCCAGGATGGAATCCAGATAATAATCTTCCGGAACATCCCCGAACACCTCATGAACCGGCAGGCCGTACAGGCAGATCCCCCTGTTTCGGATCACGGTGATATGGGCCGCCAGATCCTTGTCCGTTCCGTTCATTTTCCGGATGTAATCCTCCGGATTTCTCCGGTACCGGTCTGTATGCATCCGGGAATAATGCAGGATGAAGGGCGTCGGATAAACAAACGGATCGCAGACGTCTTTTGTGACGATACTCATCTCGATTCCCCCGCCCGGGCATTCGTGATCCAGTTTAAGCAGTCCGTCCATAAACCTGCGTTTCTCCGCGTCCGTCAGCGCGGTGTTTACCACAACCAGAAAGTCCAGATCGCTTTTCTTCGGCTGATAGCACCCCATCGCCGCGGATCCATGCAGATAAATACCGGCGAGACGGCCTTTCAGGACCTCCTTTGCCATTTCGGCAAACCGGCCCGTCAGCAGATCCTTCCGATCCCGCGGCTTCAGTTTCAGTGTCGCGATGGCCTCGCCGCCGTCCCGTTCCCCGGTTTCCCTGAATCCAAATGAGGCGTACAGCGCTTTTGCTGCCGCGTTTTCCGGTTCGTATGAGAGCCAGCAGTACTCCGCATGGCCGCACGGCTCGCTTGCGATATAGTCCAGGATCTGTTTCATGGCGGCTCTGCCATAGCCTTTTCCCTGATACCGTTCGTCAATCATGAAGCGCCACAGGTTATAATTATATGCTGCAACAGCCGGGGCGTCTTCCCATTCATCATCCGCCCCGAATCCGATCATACAGAACCCTACCGGTGTTTCATCGTCGTAAATTCCGAAGGGAAACGCCTTTCCGTGATGGGTGACTGCGATATAAGCCTCGATGATGCTGACGTCATTCGGGGCGACAAAACTTCTCTGCGCGTCGCTGACACGGAGTTTCAGAATGTCCCATACGTTCTTCCCGTTGATTTCTTCCAGTCGGATCATTGTTTCTGTTCCCTCATGATCTGCAGAGCTGATCCAGCTCTTTCCTCAGCGCCGATTTCAGTTCTTCCAGCTTCTCCTCCGTCGGAAGATACCGGTCGTCGTTCATATCCTGTACCTGCCAGACAGGTCCGGGTTTCGGTGTGTCGCCGTTCCTGCGCGGGAAGATATGCCAGTGCATGTGACGGCCTTTTCCAGCGCCGAGCAGTTCATAATTCAGCTTGTCCGGATGGAAAGCCCGTTCAACCGCCTCCGCCGTGACGGCCATATCCCGGAGAAACGCGGTCCGGAAATCCGGGGCCAGCCGGCTCAGCTCCGTCGCGTGTTCCCTGCACAGCAGCAGCGTATATCCCTCAAACCGCTGATGGTCTCCGATCACCACATAGCCTGTTTCCAGCTCTTTGACGAAATACGGGTTTGATCCGTTCCGGATCGTCTCAATCCGGCCGCAGACCCCGCACAGGTCTGCGGGCTGGATCAGATTGCGGCGATAATATTTTGCCGGAAACGTCCGGCTTCCGTCCAGCTTTTCAAAGCTGGTATCCCGGACGTATACCATCCCCAGCTTTTCCATGACCCGGCGGCTTTTGCCGTTTTCCGCCGCAAAGATTCCGTCTATGGCCTCCACCTGACGGTCTTTGCGGATCACCTCCAGCAGTGCGGTCAGGTATTCCCCGGTATATCCGTTTCCCCACTGATCCGCCCGGAGATTGTATCCGATTTCCCAGGCGCCGCGTTCCGGACAGTAGCGCATTCCGCCGCTGCCGATCAGTTCGCCCGTGCTTTTCAGGCAGATTCCCTCGTCATAGTTGTCCGGATCGTCCGCGTCCCGGCTCTCCAGCCACGCGCGGACGTCTTCCGCCCGATGATACAGCGGATAGATCATATACGTGTTTACATTCGGATCGCCGCACCAGCGGAACGCCGCCTCCGCGTCGTCAGGGACCAGGGGACGGATCATCAGGCGTTCTGTTTCAAAGTTTACTTTCATAAAATCAGTCCTCCGTCCTGATCGCGGCAGCGGTAAACTCACCGGGCGGATCCTTATTCTCCCGCGCGGGTAATTCATCAAAGCGTTCCGGAGCAAACCCGATGTTCCTTCGCCTGCCGGCGGCCGAAGGAGCAGCCGCGGGACAGGAAACCGTCTGCCGGACCGTTCATTTCCGGGCGCCGGCAGCGACGGGCCCTGTCCGCGCGCTCCGGCATACGCGGATTCACGGATTTGCCTCCGGTCCCGCGTGTTTCTCCACCGCGTGGAAGCGTCCCAGGAAGCGCACGCCGGCCATACCGCTCACAGCGGCGATCTGTTCATCGGTTACGCCGTCGGGGTTCTCATACTCGACTACAAAGTGATATTCACCCAGGGCGCTTCCTTCCGGGCGGTCATGCAGGGCCGCAAGCTCCAGTCCCGTCTCGTGTACGGCAGCGATGAAATCGTCGATCCTGTCCGCTGCGCAGGTGACGATAAACACCGCCCTTGTCAGTCCCTCTCCGTCCGATGCAATCCGGGAGAGCACATAAAAGCGCGTTTTGTTTGCGTCTGTGATCTGTACATTCTCCGCCAGCACCTCCAGGCCGTACAAAGCGGCGGCCCCGGGAGCCGCTACAGCCGCAACGGATCTTTCCTGTCGTTCTGCGACATAACTCGCTGCGGCAGCGGTACTCGGCA
>ONXY01000135.1 GCA_900321945.1 uncultured Eubacteriales bacterium
CGGCATTTCTGGGTGTACACGGCCCGGTTGGTTCCGTACGTTTCCGCGGACCTGTTGTACAGATGGGCCACAGCCTCCAGCCCTTCCCGGTAGCGGTCGTCCAGCGTGTATTTTTCCTCCGCCAGATACTGGTCGCAGAAGGGCAGCGCGCCGTCGGTGTACAGCAGGTCCGGGGTATACTTGTCGATCAGCTCGAACACGCACCGCTTCCAGTAATCGTGGAAAGCGGCGTTTGCCGTGTACCAGGGCTGATACGGCCAGTCGTTGATCTCCTTTCCGGCGTACTCGTAATTGTCGTGGTAGAAATCCCGCCAGGCCGGGTCGTTTCCGTCGTAGGGAACGCCCCTGAAGGGGCCGTAAGCGTCGCATCCCTTGTTGACCCGCCACCAGCTGAAGGACGCGCCGAGATGCTCCGACACGCCGAAGGGCAGGCCCCGCTTCCGCGCCGCCTCCCGCCACAGGCCCACGATGTCCTTCCGCGGTCCGACCTTCACGCTGTTCATCGGATTGATGTCCGAATCATAGACGAAGAAATGGTCGTGATGCGTGCCCATGGTCATGAAATACCGCGCCCCGGCCTTCACGTATTTCTCCATCAGCCGGTCCGGATCGAAATTCTCCGCCTTCCACAGGGCGCAGAGATCCTTGTATCCGAATTTTGAGGGATGTCCGTAGTGCCGGAGATGGTACAGATACTGGGGCGTCCCCTGTATGTACATGTTCCGGGCGTACCAGTCCCCGCACATGGGCACGCTCTGCGGGCCCCAGTGGCTCCAGATACCGAATTTCGCGTCCCGGAACCATTCCGGATACTCATGCTCATAGAGGGATTCAAACGTGGGCTCATACTTTTTCACGGCTCTTCCTCCTCAAACCGGTGTTTTCCCGGCGTTTATTCTTCCGTTCCGAAAACCTGATCCCGCATCCGTTTCCCGGTGGGCGTCGCGGCGAGCCCGCCGCCCGCGGTCTCCTTCAGGGACGCGGGCATCGCGTCCCCCACCTCCCGCATGGCGTCCAGACATTCGTCCGCGGGAATCCTGGCGGATACGCCGGCCAGGGCGAGATCCGCGCTGGAGAAAGCGATCATCAGACCGGAGGCGTTGCGCTTGATGCAGGGGATCTCCACCAGCCCTGCCACGGGATCGCAGACCAGGCCCAGCTGACTGGCGATTGCGATGGCGCACGCGTCGGCGCACTGGGCGGGCGTTCCGCCCATTACCTCGACGAGCGCCGCGGCGGCCATGGCGGCGGCGCTTCCGCATTCCGCCTGGCAGCCTCCCCGGGCGCCCGCAATGCTGGCCCGGCTGGCGATAACCATTCCGAAAGCCCCGGCCGTAAAGAAAGACATGACGACGTCCTTTTCCGAAGCGGCTCCCTCTTCCAGCAGGCTGACCAGACAGCCGGGCAGAATACCGCAGCTCCCGGCCGTGGGCGCCGCCACAATCCTGCCCATCGAGGCGTTGCAGCCCGCCACGGACAGCGCCCGGGCCATCGCCCGGCCCAGGAACGGCCCGCAGAGGCCTCCTCCGGTTTTCCGGACGTATTCGTTCATCCGGAAGCCCTCCCCGCCCGTGAGTCCGGACATGGACCTTTGGCTCTCCGCCGAGCCGGCCTTCACGGACTCCTTCATGACAAAAAGGTCGATCTCCATCCGCTCATAGAGCTCCGCCGGCGGGATTTCAAGGGTTTCCGCCTGATCCTCCAGCACCAGTTCGCTGATCCGGACGCCGCGCTCCTCCGCGGCCCGGACCAGCTCGCTGACAGATTCGTATTTCAGCATCGTCCGTTCCCTCCCCGGTTACAGCTTCCGGACCAGAATCGCGTTGGTAACGTTCTCGATTTCCCGGATCTTCGCTTCCAGATCCTCCGGCGGGGTTCCGTCGACCTCGATGGTCATAATGGCGTTCCCGCCCCGTGTCTCCCGGGAAAGATAGAAGCTCGAAATGTTCAGATCGGCGTACTCCCAGTGCATGACGCGGGTGACCGCGGCGATGACGCCGGGCCTGTCCCGGTGCATGACGATGATCGTGTTGTTGTCGCCGCTGAACTGGACGTCCATGCCGTTGATCCGGTTCACCAGGATGTTTCCGCCGCCCACGCTGGCCCCCTGGACGCTTCCCTCGTCCCCGTCCGCCGTGAAGTACCGGATCAGGGCTGTGTTCGGGTGGGCGCCCCGGATGTCCTCCTTCAGGAAGACGTAGTCGATTCCCCGCTCTTTCGCGGTCTCCAGGGCGTTCCGGATCTCCGGGGACCAGCTGTGGTAGCCCATGATCCCCGCCAGCAGGGCGCGGTCCGTGCCGTGGCCCCTGTACGTCCGGGCGAAGGAACCGGACAGCGTGATCTCCGCCCGCTGAAGTTTCCGGTTGTCAATCAGCTTGTTCGCCACGCGTCCGATGCGCACCGCGCCGGCCGTGTGGGAGCTGGAGGGTCCGATCATCACCGGCCCGATGATGTCAAAAACGTTCATGGATCGTTCTCCTTTTTCGTGAAGCAGACCGCCCGCGGCCTGCGGGCCGCCTCCGGCATGGTTTTTCCTCCGCTGCGGCGGATTGTCGCAGGGCGGGGCCGTCCCCGCGGTTTCAGAGCGCGTACAGCGCCAGGCTGATCAGAAAGGCCGCGGCCGCCATGCAGATGAAGCTGATTTTCCACTTTCCGTTCCGGTTGAAGCCGTAAAAATCCTGCCACGGCCGTTTCGTCCGGCTCAGAACCGTCTTCCACAGATACAGCAGGCCGTAGAGGATTACCGGCGCAACGCCGAGAAGCACGCAGGCAAAGGGCATCTCCGGTTTGTCCCATGCGAAATAGGAGATCAGCGCCCCCAGCGGGCAGAGCAGGTGCAGCCAAAGGTCCGGCCCGGTCAGGAGCGCCCTGGCTCCGTACTGAGGCATCAGAAAAAACAGCACGGTCAGCATGGTTACCGTGACCGAAACCGTTCCCATGTATTTCAGGATCAGAACGATTCCCGCCGGCCGCGGCGTCAGCCGCCAGAGAGCGGTGCCCAGACAGGCCGCGGCGCAGAATATGTTGGACAGCGCCGTAAAGTACTTCATCACAGCGTCCATGGAGCTTTTCCGGATATGCCTCCATACCGCCCCGAAGGCGCAGACGCCGGTCAGAACATTCAGGATAATCGAGCCGTAAGTCTCCATTTTTTCTCACTCCGTCGCCGGATTTTCGCCCTCCGGTCTCCGCGGCCTACGCCGGGATTTTTCCCCACAGCAGAATAAGCGCGGCGGCCTGCGCGGCCAGGAAAAGCGGAAAGAAGAGCCTGAAATACCAGTGCTTCGTCTTGTGCCGGCACAGGAACATCCCCAGCGTTCCGCCCAGCCCGCCGAAGCAGGCCGCCGCGAGAAAGAGCGTCTTTTCCGGAATCCGCCGCTGCCCCGACCGGGCCCGCTTCTTGTCGGCGGCCATCAGGCCGAAAGAAAGAAGATTCAGCGCGGCCAGCGCGATAATTACCATTCCCGTCACGCTCATTTCAGTTTTTCCCCTTTCCGGCATGCAGTATGCGTTCTCTTTTTCCGGGCGTCTCTACTATATCATATCCTTATTGTTTTTAACAGACCCCGGAACGCCGCGGAAACGGGGGGTTCCTGAGGAAAAAATATTTTTGGTAAAAATGACAAAAAAGTTCTTGACACAGACCGGCGCCGGTGCTATGATGATTATGGTCAAAACGACCATTAAAGGAGGCGGTACCGATGCACGGGTTGCTGGACCGGGATCAGCTGTACGTCACGGTGGACGTGCTGATCCTGACCATACGGGACGGAAAGCTCACCCTGCTGCTTTCCCGGAGGCCGGACGCCCCGTTCGCCGGACGGTGGGCCTTGCCGGGAAGATTCGTGGGGCTGGAAGAGTCGGCGGAGACGGCGGCGGAAAAGCTGCTGGAGGAGATGCTGCCTGTCGAAGGCGCTTTTCTGGAGCAGCTCTACACTTTTACCGGGATTGGGCGGGATCCCCGCGGCCGGGTGATTTCCGCGGCCTATCTGGTGATCGTCCCGCAGATCCGGCTTGACGCCGTGCCGGCGGAAAAAAGCGCCGCCTTCCGGCGGTTCGTTCCGGAGCTGACGGAAGAGGGGCTCCGTCTGACCGGAGAGGACGGGTCGGTGCTGACCGGC
>ONXY01000009.1 GCA_900321945.1 uncultured Eubacteriales bacterium
CAGCCCATGTTGAGATCGATTCCGTCGAACCGGCCCAGCGCCTCCATCCGGGAGGCGGCTTCGGCGATCACGTCCGGATCCCGGCCGAAAAGCTGAACGGAAAGACGGGGTTCGTTCTCCCCGCGGATCATCAGCTCCTGGGTCGCCCGGTGGGTTCCGGAGCAGAGATAACCCATCGCGCTGATCATCTCCGTGCAGGCCGCCTCGCAGCCCTGCCCGAAACACAGCTCCCGGAATACATAATCGGTCACGCCGCACAGCGGCGCGAGTCTCGCGTGAATCATGGCCCGCTCCGTCCGGGCCGCTTTCCGGCCCAATCTTACCCGGCTATTATAAACCAAACCCCGGCGTTTATCAAGGCCGGGAGAAGCGTGAAAAACTCCTCCGGAGCGTACGTCCGGAGGAGGAATACGGGCGGATGCCCGCTGTTATTTCGTGCCGAAAAGGCGGTCGCCCGCGTCGCCGAGGCCGGGGACGATATAGCCGTGCTCGTTCAGATGGTCGTCCAGGGCGGCGACGTAGATGTCCACGTCCGGGTGATCCTTCTGAATCCTGGCGATGCCCTCGGGGGCGGCGATCAGATTCACGAGGCGGATATGACTGCAGCCGCGCTTCTTGATGAAGTTGATGGCGGCGCTGGCGCTTCCGCCGGTGGCCAGCATGGGATCCAGAACCAGAAGCTCGCGGTTCTCGCTGTCAGCGGGAAGCTTGCAGTAGTACTCGACGGGCTCCAGCGTCTGGGGATCGCGGTACAGGCCGATATGGCCGACCTTGGCGGAGGGAACCAGATTGGTCACGCCGTCCACCATTCCGAGACCGGCGCGCAGGATCGGGACGATACCCACTTTTTTCCCGCTGAGCCGGCGGCATTTCGCGGTGCAGATCGGGGTCTCCACTTCGACCTCCTCGGTCTCCAGATCCCGGGTCACCTCGAAAACCATCAGCATGGCGATTTCGGAAAGAAGCTCGCGGAACTCCTTGGTCCCGGTGTTCTTATCCCGCATGATGCTGAGCTTGTGCTGAATTAAAGGATGGTCAAACACGACGACTTTGCTCATATCCGGTATCCCTTCCTTCCTGTGGAACTCCACAGATTTTCAGGGAGTATTGTACCATTATCGGAGGGATTATGCAATTCTCTTTTCTGTATTCCCGCGGTCTTTTTCCCGGCTTTTTCCCCGGGTTTTTCCCCGGGTAAATTGACATCGGAACGGCCGGATTCTATAATGGAACGAAAGAAAAAAAAGGAGGTTCGCGCCGTGGCGGTTCCCGCTTCCAGGTATCTTATCGGCCCCGTTCCGTGGTACAGCGCGCTGATCGTCTGCGGCGCTGCTCTCGCGGTATGGCTTTCCGCCCGGGAGGAGAAGCGGCTCGGGCTTCCGAAGGATACGGTGATCGATCTCGCGCTCCGGCTTCTCCCCTTCGGGATTCTCGGGGCGCGGCTGTATTACGTCCTTTTTTCATGGGACCAGTTCAGAGGCCGGCCCCTTTCCGTCCTGTATATCTGGGAGGGCGGGCTGGCCATATACGGCGGGCTGATCGCGGGCATCCTGACGCTGTGGATTTTCTGCCGGAGGCGGAATCTTTCCCTCCTGACGGTGCTGGACCTGCTGGTTCCGGGTGTGGCGCTCGCGCAGGCCATCGGCCGCTGGGGGAATTATTTCAATATGGAGGCGTACGGAATTCCCGTTACGGATCAGGCCCTGCAGTTTTTTCCCTTCGCGGTGCAGATTCCGGAAGGCGGCGTATACGTCTGGCACGCCGCGGCCTTCTTCTATGAAAGCTTTCTGGATTTCCTGCTGTTCCTCTTTCTGCTGTACGGCAGAAGAAAGCTGTTCCGTCGCGGGGGGGACGCGTTCCTCTTCTACGCCGTGTTCTACGCGGCTTTCCGCCTGTGCATCGAGAACCTGCGGATGGATTCCCTGTACATGAGCGGCGGTATCCGGGTCAGCCAGCTTTTCAGCGCGCTGATCTGCCTGGCCGGGATCCTCCTTCTGGCACGGCGCCGGAAAGACCGGGCGCGGGCCGTTCTGTGCTCCCTGCCGCCGCTCGCCTGCGGGATTCCCGTTCTGCTTTTCATGTGCGGATGGCGTCCCGGTTTTCTGAACGCCGTGCGCGCCCAGATGTGCCTGCTGATCCTTTTCTGTCTGCTGACGGTTCTGTCCTGCCTGCTGCTCTACGGACGCGGCGGAGCTCCGGAGGTGTTCCATGCCGACCACGACCCTGAAGAATCTGATCTACCGGGCGGCGCTGCCTCTTAATGCGCCCGGGCCGGGACGGCGTCCCGCCGTTTCCGCGGAGGGGCGCTCTCTCTGTACGCCCGGATGCTACGCGCGCCTGCTGCGAAGGCATCACGTTCTGAATTCCGCGGCGCTGCTGGCGGACCGTGATGAAAAGCTGCTGCTGACCTGCTCCCTGCCGGGATCGGGCCATACAGTTACGGCCGGGTCCATGTACCGGGCGGCCTCGATTACGAAAATGGCGACGGCGCTGGCGGCCCTGGCGGCCGCGGAGGAGGGAAAACTTTCCCCCGGCGCGCCTGTAAACGAAATCTTCGCGGCGTCCGCGGGGATTCCCGCCGTTCCGGAGCTGGAAGACGTCACGCTGATTCATCTTCTTTCCCACACTTCAGGGATCGCCGATCCGGCGGGGCTTGAGGAGGACGTGAATCAGGGAAAGCCGTTTCCGGAGGTTCTGCGGGGACAGAGAAGACACGCGCCGGGAGAGGCGTTTCAGTATTCAAACCTGGGGTTCGGGCTGATCGGATGCCTGCTGGAGGCCGTTTACGGCCTGCCGGTTCCGGAGATTCTGAAACGGAAAGTATTTGATCCGCTGGGGATGAACGCCACGCTGGAAGCGTCTTCTCTGGATCCGGATACCATCGTTCCGATCTTCAGGGTGCTGTCCTTCGAAGGGGGCGTCAGGTCTCTTCTTTCCCCTGCCGGCGGGCGGAAGTACGATCCGTCGAAGGCGCTGATCATGACGCCGCTGGGAAGAAAGCCGCTCCGGGAGCCGGATCCGCTCCGGCATTACGG
>ONXY01000134.1 GCA_900321945.1 uncultured Eubacteriales bacterium
CCCGGTCAGCAGATTCCAGCACAGAAAGCTGTCCACCGTGCCGAAACAGAGTTCGCCCCGTTCCGCCCGTTCATGGAGATTGTAGTAATCCAGCATCCATTTCAGCTTTGTTCCGGAAAAATAAGCGTCCGGAATCAGCCCGGTCCTGCCGCGGATCAGATCCCCGTACCCGTCCGCAGTCAGCTGTTCCACGATTTTCGCGGTTCTTCTGCACTGCCAGACGATGGCGTTCCCGACGCACCGGCCGGTCTGCCGGTCCCAGAGCAGCGTGGTCTCCCGCTGGTTGGTGATGCCGATCGCGGCGATATCCCCCACGTCAACACCGCTGAGATGCACCGCCTCCCTCAGCGCCTTCACCTGGCTGTCCAGGATATCCGCCGGGTCATGCTCCACCCAGCCGGGATGCGGGTAATGCTGCGCGAATTCCACCGCGTGGGACGCGATGACCTTTCCGTCCGCCGAAAAAATGATGGCCCGGGAACTGGTCGTTCCCTGATCGAGCGCCGCCAGATATGCCGCCATGCCGTTTCCTCCCGTTTCCTCCGGCCCGGCCGGATCACTGAATGCGGATGCCGTAGATGTTGTTCTTGTTTTTCTCCGTCGTACCGATGACCATCATGTCGTTGTATACCGCGGGGCTGGCCTCGATGGCGCCGTCGATCTGGAGTCTGGCCTTTTCCTTGCCGTTCAGTCCGTCCAGCATCACGATGCTTCCGTCCCCGGCGCACTGGATAACCGCTCCGTTTCCGTTCTCGTCGTAGACGGCTGTCGGGGAGGAGTATCCTCTGCCGCTGAGCCCGCAGCTCCAGGCCACGCTGCCGTCCTCCGTCCGCAGCGCGATGACCGCCGCGTCCGTGTTTCCGTCCAGGTTCAGCTTTTCCCGGCCCTCATCGCTCAGATTGTTGATCGTGTAATAGACGTACCCGTCCAGCCCGTTCTGCCCGACCACGGGAGAAGCCCGGAAGCCGGAAACCGACTTGTTCTTCGTATCCTTTTTCACTCCGAACTCCGCGGTCCACCGGATCTCTCCGGACAGGGCGTCCGTGCACCGGATTTCCGCGTCCCCCCGTTTCCGGGTGTTCAGTTCCGTGGCGGTAAACAGATCCAGGCCGTTCTCCCCGCGCCAGGCGAGCGCCGGCGTGGACTCCACCGAGTCCCCGAGCGCCACCGCCCAGACCGTCTTCATGGTGTTCGTGTCCACGCAGCGCAGGAAGCCGCCCATGTCCGCGTAGTACACGTACCGGTCGTACATGGCCACGCTGGCCTCCACCGCGGTCGCGGTGTCCTTCTCTCCCTTGGCCTTGGTTCTCAGCACCACCTGGGCCGGGCTCTGGCGGTAGACGCCCGCCACATAGTCGAACTCCGGATTCAGCTTGATCACATACAGCAGCCCGTTCGTCCCGGCGGTTACCAGCGTGCTGGTTCTCCGGTCGATCAGCGCGGAGGTCTCAAAGGATCCCACGTTGTTGAAGGGCCGGTTGTTCTTCGCGTCCAGCCCGTCGATCAGGCTCATTTCCTTCAGATTGTACAGGTTGTACTGCCGCAGGCCGATGGTTCCCGTCCCGCTGGCCATCTTCCGGGCGAACTGGCCCACGGTCATATACGGCGCGCCGCTGGGATGAAGGCTCGGCGTTCCCTTCATCGGGTAGCCCAGTTTCACGCTGTTGCGGGTCGCCGTTCCGTCGGTCAGGTCGAGGAAGCGGATTCTTCCGTCCAGCCCCGCCACGATGACCTCCCGAAGTCCGGTCTTTTCCTTCTTGGCGTCGTACATCTCGCTCTGTTCGCGGACTTCCTTGCTCCATTTGATGATAACAGGCTGGCCCGTCCAGCCCACGCCGTAGTAGCTGGTCGATCCGGTGCCCTTTACAAAACCGGCCTCCGCCTTCCAGACCACCTCCATGCCGTTCATCCCGTTCACCGTGCCGATCGACGCGTTCTGCCTGAACGCGTCCGTCCGGAAGGTCAGGATTCCCATCTTCTGGCGGGTGTATTCTCCCAGGACCGGCATCTGAATCTGGTCGGAAGCGGCGCGGGCGTATTCCTTCACTTTCTTGGTTCCGTTATAGATCTGCGTCGTGGCGATCAGAGCCGGGTCCGCGTTTTCGCCCGCCTCCACGGTCAGCTTCGGTTTTTCCGCCGCGGCTGTTTCGG
>ONXY01000133.1 GCA_900321945.1 uncultured Eubacteriales bacterium
AGGAAGGCCAGGTTCACCTGATACCGGTCGAGCTGCTCGTTGAGACGCACGGGATTGCGGACGGTCTCCTTCGAGAGGATCACCAGGTGCATGCCCGAATACAGCGCGTTCAGGAAAATCTTGACGGCCGCGATGAAATTCAGAGGCGCGGCCTGAGCCATACACGTGTCCGCGTTGATCAGGTCGCCCGGCCGGCGTTCCAGGGAGGCCTGATTCAGCTTGATTTTTCCGTATTCCTGCAGAACGCCTTTAGGCTTCCCGGTACTGCCGGATGTATAGATGGCAAAGCACGCGTCGTGATCATCCGCGCGGCGGAAGCCCGGCAGGGGTTCCGTTTTCAGAATTTCTTCCCATGCGCCGGCGTCGATCACCAGGCGGCAGCCGCAGTCCTTTTCAATCGCTTCTGTCCGTTCCGGCGCATAGTCGTCCTCCACGACGGTAAACGCCGCGCCGGCTTTCAGGACGCCCAGCATGGCAGTAAAAGGCCGGGC
This sequence comes from uncultured Eubacteriales bacterium, assembly GCA_900321945.1. The sequence goes on from ONXY01000133.1 coordinate 492, forward strand.
GTCCCTGGGAAGCCGGATCAGCACAAAGTCTTCAGTACCGATCCCCATGTCCGCCAGATAAGCGTAAACACGGGCGGATAAATCATCGGCCTGCCTGCGTGTAATGCTTTCTCCGTTTACTTCCGCTGTCAGAAATACCGCGTCGGGCTCCTGCCGTTCCACTTCCGCCCAGCGTTCACACACATACGGTACGGTGTTCAGAAAGTCCAGTTTCATGGCTTCTCCTTCCCTGCCGGCAGTTTTATTCTTTGGATGATTGTCTGCTTTCCGCCTGCCGCGGTGCGGTCAGATCCCGCCTGTCCCTTCACCAGCGGTTTTGGCCGCCGGTACGAAACGCTTCCTCTTGCCGCCCGGTCTCCCGCGTCAGCGGGCATGTGATGCCCGGCGGAAAGCGAAACGGAAAACTCCCGCCGGCGCGGCGGTTTTTTTCATTGCGGGTCGGCTCCTTTCATATTTGCGCTTTTCCGATATGTATCATCATATCAGACATCCGCGGACAGCGCAACAGTCCGCAGGCGGATATTCCGGGCCGATACCCCGCGCGTCGCGCGCTCCGCCGCGGAGATGCTTTTGTCCGCCGCGGTTTCAGAGCGTCCCGGCGCCGGGCCGTTCCGTCCTAATGATATTCCGTCTGTTTTATTTCTGAGCGGCGGTGGTCACGCGGTGTACAGCCTGCTGATCATCGTCAGCGGGTCCGGATAAACAGGCCGGACCTGATCCGTCCGTCGTTTTCCGTTTTCCCCGGTCAGACCGTCTCTGCTTCTCCTGTTCATCCTTTCCTTTCAGTCCCGTTCAGCCGGTCCAGGTACGGCTTGTATCTGGGATACTGGATCTGCAGGACCGGTTCGTCTCTGATAAGCTGAAGAAACGGAAGCGGTTCCATCCAGCGGAAACCGGCCGTTTCCCCCTCCTGAAGCCGCACATCTTCCTTGCCGCATGCCACCTCTCCCAGATAAGCATAGATCACCGAGCGGGTTTCCGGTTTCCGTGTGATTCCGATCAGGTCCAGTTTTTCCGCGGTCAGTCCCGTTTCCTCCGCCATTTCCCTCCGCGCCGCCTCTTCCGGGGTTTCCCCGGCAAGCGCGGATCCTCCCGCGCTGGCTTCCCAGCAGCCGGGGTACAGATCTTTTCCCGGATCCCGCAGCGTCAGCAGAAAGCTCCCGTCCCGATGGCGGATCAGAATGTCGCAGACAATATGGTATTTTCCTTCCGGTATTTCTTTCGCCCGGGACCGTTCCCATGTCTCCCCGGTTTTATTTCCCTGTTCGTCATAAAGATCCCAGATTTCCATCGGTTCCCCTCCGCCTTTCCTTACCGGATCAGTTCCCGCAGGTCGTGTATTTTCAGATAATCCGTTTCCGCATCCGCTCCCGGACCGGCCGCGGCCAGGATCGGCAGAATGCCCAGTTCCGCGGCCCCGCGCAGGTTGCGCACGCTGTCGTCGATGAAGACCGTTTCCTCCGCGGATACGCCGCTTTTCTCCAGCGCGTCCAGGTATATCCTCCTGTCCGGTTTGAACACGCCGACATAGCAGCTGAACGTGCAGAAGGAAAGGTATCCGGAAACGCCGATATACTCCAGCTGCTGTTCAATGCTCGGCCAGGTGTCGGAGATAATGCCCAGCCGGTGCGTCCGGCTCAGCGTGGACAGCGCTTCCGTTATTCCCGGATAAGGAACATAGTTTTTCATGTTGCGCGCCCGGTCTTCGGCAATCTGCCCGCATTCCTCCTCCGTCAGCCCGAGCCGGAGTTCGTCGGATAGAATGGAATAATACCTGGTAAACTGACGGATCTCCTCATCCACCGTTTTCACCAGATGGTTCTGCGTCAGATAGCGGAGAGCATCCTCCTCCGCTTTCCGGATCTCTGTCTCGCCGCGCTGTTTCAGCTGCGCGCCGGCCAGCCCGAGAAACTTTCCGGTCCGCATCCAGTCCCCGGAGGCCGGCGCGTCCAGCGTATATCCCACGTCAAAAAAGATGACTTTCTTATCCCGCAGCTGGCTGATCATTTTCCCTTGCTCCTTTGTAACCGGTTTTGTTCTGAATGTTCATCAGTCAGGGCCGCCCGGCGGAGGCGCCCCGGTTCCGTCACAGTCCGGTCGGGCCTCATTTCACCGCTTCGTTTTGCTTTCGGCGTCGCCGCTGATCCCGTAATCAGGCTGTATTGTACCATGCGGGCCGCCGGAGATCAATTCCATTCCGCCGTTTCGCCTGATCACGGCGGTACTGATCGGATAAACGGCGGGATGAAACCGTGCAGCAGGCTCGGAATCGGCCGGGATTCATCCTGTCTTCAGCGTTTCGCCCGACGCGGCAGAACGTCCGTTCTTATGTCCCGAAGTCCGCGGCCGGCCGCACGCGCGGAGCGGGTAAGGAAAACTGCTGTCTGAAGGGGTATAAAAAAACACCGCTCTGCC
>ONXY01000067.1 GCA_900321945.1 uncultured Eubacteriales bacterium
GCGGCGGATCCGGAAATGAACGGGTTCGCGCTCGGCAGAATCATGGTGGACGCTTTCGTCGCTTTCTATGAGGATCCGGAATCCCCCGGCTTCGGACAGACGGGCACGCTGGCCGTGATTGACACGAAGAATTTCAGAGAACGCATGATGCCGGAAATCACGGAACTGGCGCGCATCATGGACAGCGAACTGACCACCGTCGGGGAGAACAATCTGCTGCTGAACTTCCAGGACGAGTACAGAAGCCAGGCGGCGGCCTATGCCTTTGCGGACGAGGATCTGCTGGACATCGGCAGCTTCGCGGAGCATCTGGGCATCTGCATGTCGGAGATCAGCAACGCCGGGGAGGTGGATATCAGCATCCTGCCAAACGCCTATACGGAAACCGCCGAAGCGATCAAGCGGATTCTCGCGGATCAGGACGGCTCCGGGGACGACGTGCTCTACTTCAGGGCGACCCGGAACATGACGGTACCCGTTCCCTCCAAAGTCGCATATGCCCGGAACGAAGAGGGCACGCTGGAACGGGCCGGACAGATGTCTCCTTCCGGGATGAGCATCTTTTTCGCACCGACAGGTTATTCCGCGATGCAGTATATGCAGGCGATGGACGAAATGACGGCGACGGCGGAGGACGAAGGCGTGCGGGAGCTTCTTCGGGCCGCTGAAACCGTTTCGCTCCGGTTCATGATGACGACCGCCGCGGGCATCCGGGTGAACGCCCTGCGGGATGAAGGCGAGGCAAACGTATACTACAGGACTGTCCGGGACAGCTGGAGGAAGTTCCGTGAACTGACCCGCAGCGAAATCTATTATTTCATAGAATCGAAAAAGCTCGGCGGCCTTATCGATATCCAGTCGATGAGCGCGACGGACTGGAACGCCTACGCCGGACAGGCGATCGAATGGCTGAACGCCAATTCAGACGTGGACACAAACACATGGCTCGCTCTGCTTGTAGCCCAGCAGTCCGGCATGGCGCTCGACAGGAGCAGAACGACGGCGGCCGCGGTGGACGTAAACGGAGACGGCGAAATGGACGCCGCCCGTGTAACGCTGCCCGTTCCGCTCAGCATGATCAGGGGCACGTCGATGACGGTCAGCTATGAAATCTTTGAAGACTTTCCGATGACGGTCGGCAAGATCCACGGGACGCCCGTTACGGAAGCGGCCATGCGGGAATACGGCGATTATCAGGATATGAACTACGCCGTTCAGGGCCTTTACACGGACGAAAGCTGCACCTTCGACATGGGCGTTACGCTGGACAGATGGTATGAGATTCTGGACGGGAACGGCGTGGGCCACATGATCGCTCTGTCGTCCGTGGACGGCACAAGGGCGAACGAACTCAAGATCCCCGTCAGAATTCAGTTCGACGAAGCGGACGAGGAGGGGGATCCGGAAACGGCCGCCGGATATCTGATCTACAGGGACGGCGGGTTCATCGGGTTTCTGGACGCCTACGATTCCAGTCCGCTCATTTCCCTGAACAACAGGAAGTTTGACGGAGCCGCGGCCTATCCCGCGGCGGCGCTTGAACTCTTCCCCGGGTTCGACATCCTCCTGCCGCTTTATGATGACGAAGGAATCCGGTTCAGCCCGGAGCGGACCGAAAACCGCGGCATGAGACTGGTAATGACCGGTCTTGACGAAATCAGCGCGCTGCAGGATAAACCGCTTCAGATCAGCGCGGTCGCGACGGACATCTACGGATACGATCACGCAATCAACGACGTGATTGAGGCGGCCAGGGCGGAAGCCGCGAACGGGAACATACTCCGGAGCATTGAAAAAGCGGAGATCACGGTTCCCGAACTGACCTACAACAGGAGAAAGCAGACGCCGGAATTCGCCGTGACCGTGGCCGGCAAAGAACTGGTCAGAGATCAGGATTACACCGTAATCGGCGAGGATCTGTTCAAAGCCGGAACGAACAGGTACGTCCTCGTCGGCACCGGCGATTACGTCGGCACCGCCGAGGCCTCGTGCACGCTGACGCGGGCCGAATCCTCGGTGGCGGCGGAGAGCGGGGCCGCCCTGAGCGATATCGCGGAGGCGGATAAAGTGATCCTGACCGCGAACACCCCCGCGCATCCCGACAACATTTCATTCGACTTCTCCGGCACCGGGGAAAGCCTGCGGCAGTATCTGGAGACCGGCGACGACGGCCGGACCGTGGTGCTGAAGAAAGGAGCCAAGGCGGGCAAATACGTGATCACGGTCACTGTCAGCGGCGGAGCGGAAGATACCTACACGGACATTGAAGGTGAAAGCTTCACGGTTGAAGTGAAGTAATCCCGACCGATCCGAAAAAAAGAAAAAACGGTATACCTAAGGAACAGCCTAAGGCGAAAACGGCGCAGGGGGCGTCTGTAAAGCCCCCTGCGTTTTCTTTGCAGGCGCGGAAGAATCCCCGCGGGAGTATGGGCCGAAGCGGAGGGAAAGACCGCCGCGCGGCCCCGGCCAGCCGGGATCCATCCGCAGGGATGCATTTCGGTTGCTCCTGAGTGCATCCCGGGAGCAAAAGGGTTGCGTTTCCGACGGATATCCGTATGATTTGCTCAGCGGCCGCACGACGCCGCAAGATAACGGAAGGAAGGCGGAACATGAAAATCATCGTACATGATCTCGGGAAGGAACAGAACGAAAGGCTGCTGGCCTCCGCGGATCAGGTGATCTGCGCGGACGGGCGGTACGCCCCCTGCCAGGGCTGTTTCAAATGCTGGACAAAGCATCCCGCGGCCTGCGCCATCAGGGACGCGCTGCACCAGGCCTGCAGGGCGCTCGGAGCGGCCGACGATCTTGTCATTATCACCGAAAACCTGTACGGCGGATACAGCGCGGCGGTCAAGAACCTGCTGGACAGAAGCATCGGAACCTCCACCCCTTTCAGCACATACCGGGGAGGACAGATGCACCACACGCTCCGGTACGGAAAGCGGAACAGCCTGCGCGTGATCGTCTACGGGGATATCAGCGACGCGGAGAAGAACACCCTGAAACTGATGGCGGAGCGCAACGCGGTCAACATGGGTTTCAGGGAGCACAGCGCTGTATTCTGCGCGGACGCGGAAGAAGCGGGAGGAATGGCATAATGGAAAAAACGGTACTGATCAACTGCAGTCCGAAGAAGAAACTGAGCGTTTCGGGATTTCTCATGAGATGCGCCGGGCTGATGATCCGGGGAGAAAAGGAATATCTGCAGCCGAGGACGCCGGGCGACAGAAAGGCCGTTCTGCAGGCGCTGAAGACGGCCGGAAAAGTGGTCTTCGTCACTCCGCTGTACGTCGACAGCCTTCCCTCCCATATCCTGACGCTGATGAAGGAAATGGAAACGTTCTGCCGGGAAAACGGCCTCCGGCTGAAGGTTTACGCGATCGCCAACAACGGCTTCATCGAAGGGAAGCAGAACGAACCGCTGATGCGCGTGCTGGAAAACTTCTGCGCGCGAAGCGGGCTGGAATGGAGCGGAGGGATCGGAATCGGCGGTGGCGTCATGCTGAACGTGGAACGGATCATGATCGCCGTGACGGGCGGACTGACGGCGCTGAACATGATCCTCCGGGGCGTTCAGGGGGAGAATATCACGGAACCGCTCCGGTCCTTCGGAACCGGCGCTCTGGAGCTGCTGCTTCTGGCCTGCGGGATCATCTTCCTTACCGTCCGGCTGGCGCTGCACGTCAATAAAGGTACGGACGCGGGAAAACAGTATACCCGTATCATGCTGCCTTCCTTTATCTTCATCCTGTTTGCCGATATTTTCTTTACAATCGTATCCGTACTTCAGGGCGGGGTCTTCCGCGGATGGTTTTCCCGGTTTAAACCGGACGCCGGATGCGGTATAATAGCGGAAAAGGAGACATGAAACGCGGAAGAGAGGAGTATCGTCATGCGGGTCCGGTTTGAACAGGTGGATGAAAAGGAAAAGGAACAGGCGCTGATCCGCGCGGTTGAAAAAACGCCGGACATCCTCAGCGCGATGGATCTGCTTGAGAACGGTTCCGGCGGCGTAACGGTCATGAAGGACAGAAGCACCTACTTCTGCAAGCTGACGCAGATCTACTATATCGAGTCCGTGGACAAGCGCACGTACGTCTATACAAAAAACGACTGCTTCGAAAGCAGGGACCGTCTGTACGAGATGGAAGAGAAGCTGGGGAAGTATTATGTGCGCATCTCCAGGTCCATGATCGTGAACCTGCGGAAAATCCGGAACGTCCGCGCGGAACCGGGCGGAAGAATGGCGGCCGTCCTCCTGAACGACGAGCGCGTGATTATCTCCAGAAGCTATGTCAAAGAGATCAAAAGGAGGCTCGGAATACAGTGAACATCGCGAAAAAGCTGTTTGTTCAGAGCATGATCATCTCCACGTCCATCCTGTTTCTGAACGGGATCAACGCCGTGATTCAGCACTTTGCCGGAAACGATATGATTCTTCTGTGGTATCATCCCGCAGCCATCATCCTGACCGGTATACTCTGCGCGCTGCCGACCGTGCTGCTGCAGAACAGCGATCAGTGGAACCGAAAGACGCTTCTGATCAGAGTTTCCGCGCACTGCCTGACGCTCTACGCGGCGGTGGCCGGAACGGGCCGGCTGCTCGGATGGTATGCCGACGCGGAGAGCTTCGCCGCAGTGAGCGTGGTCTTTTTTGCCGTTTACGCGTTTGTCTGGCTTGCCAGCCACTGGCTGGACAAACAGGACGAAAAAAAGATCAATCAGGCTCTGGACGGGATCCGCGACAGCGAATGAAGGATCAGGCGGGAGCGTTCGGCGCTTCAATCTGCAGTTCCCGGCAGTTCCAGGTTTCCCCGAGGATCTGAAAGCATTCCGGCTTTTCCCGCGGCGCATCCCGGAATCCCGCGGCTTTATAGCAGTAATACGCGGCGGGATTGTTCTCGAAAACCCCCAGCGTAACCTTTTCCGCCTTCAGCACAAAGAAAGCCATATTCAGCGCGAGACCGAGCATTTCCTTTCCAAGGCCCTGCCCGCGCTTTGACGGGTCGACAATCACAAAACCGAACCGGAGAACCGTTTTCCGTTCATCTGTGAACCGCAGGGTCAGATGACCGGCGATTCCGTTCTCATCAAACGCGGTCATGGGATAAAACCAGTCCGTGTCCGCCAGTTCACCGTACCGGCGGATGATATCCTCCGGTGTTACGGGATAACGGTCATACCTGTCCGCGCACCACTGTCTGAAGGCGTATTCATCCCCGACCCAGGACGCGATGGCAGCGGCATCCCCGCAATTGTAAGGCCTGAGCTTCAGCATTCCGCTTTCTTCCTTTCCCCGGCGTCAGGAAACACGCCGGCCGGACTGTCCGCAGTCACCGATGAATTCGCCCGTCTCCTTCAGCGCGACTGTCCACAGGCCGAAACCGTACTTTTCGCAGCTGTCCGATCCGCGGGGGACAGCCGGATGAGCGCCTTATTTTTTTGCGAATACGGGCTGGCCGTTTACCGCGATATCTCCGTCGATCGGTATCAGCAGATAACTGCGGCCGTCGATCACGCGCGTTTCGAGAAGATCGGCCTGCCTGGGATCCACCTTGATCGAAACGCTGGGAAGCTCCACCCTGAACTGTTTGGGCGCGACGACGTTGACCGCGGGCAGAACGGCGCCCGCGCCGAAGGTTTTGTCAAAACCGTCCCGGAACGCCTCAACCCGTTCGGGAGAGACTCCTCCGTCGGCGAGCACCCGGGCGACGTCCTGCTTGGAGAGCATCAGCGGCTCAGCGTCCCTGTCCTGCTCCTCGATCAGGCCGGAAACGACGCCGTGCATTTCCTGCACCACGTCCAGGGAACACTCCGTGCCCAGCGTCTGAGCAAGCAGCGACTGAAACGCTTCGGTCTGTTCCGACGCAGGCATTTCAGCCTCGACGCCGAACGCGGCTTTCAGAAAGGCCGCGTGCGCATCGCTGCAGTCTTTGCTGAAGAAAAGCATGGTACTGACGTCCGCCGCGCCGCCTTCATACAGCGGAAAGAGGAATCCGAGCGCCGGAGCGCAGGCCAGCCATTCGGACGCGCGCTCATGGAAAAGACTTTCGGAAGGAACGTATCTCAGCGCCGGCTTGTCCTGCTTCACGGGACAGACGGCACAGATGAGATAACGGAAGGCACGGTCAGAATTCTCATAATCGATCTCTCCGTTACCATCCCGTTTCCGGACGTCCAGATCATCGTACAGCATCAGAATCAGCCAGTTCGCAGCTGTCTGCGCATCCTCAACGGACTGCATATCGGGGTGCTCGGCACGGATTCCGTCGATCAGCCTGGCGAAGAGGTTCTGAACGGCCGCTTCGTCTTTCATCGCGGTATCCCGCACCCGAAGGAGCAGGTCATCGCTTTCCGCGGGGAAAGCAATGGGGGTGAGCGTCTGCCCGATCTGGCCGGAAAGGACTTTTTTAAAGATGGACATATACGCTTCGTTTTCCCGCTCATACAGCGACGCGACAGGAATTTCAAAACTTGCGACCGGATTTCCGATATGATCGGTATAACAGCCGCAGATCAGCGAAGGAAAGCGTTTATCAGGATTCAGCCGCCTTTTGATTTCGGCCAGATCTCTCTGGTTCATTATCGGAATGTTCCTTTCATCTTTCTTTCTCCGCGGCGGTAAATCATCCGCGGGCGCCGTTTTTTTCTACCCGGAACCGCCCCGGCATAAGCGGCGCGAAACACATTTTACCACCGACAGCCGGTTCCGCGCAACGACAAACAGCCCGTGCCGGGAACGAAACAGCCGGAAGCCTTTTCCTCAGCCGTCCCGGATCCTGTGGAAAAATGTAATCCGATATGATAAACTCAAAAGCACGGAAAGCGATTCAGAACCGCCTGCCGCGGCGGGGAAGGAGAAGACGCCGCATGATTGACAGGAAACAGGCCGAAGCGGCCTTTCTAACCTACGTCTCCCGTTACGATTCCGGCGATATCATGATCCGGCTTAAGACGGAACATACCCTCCGGGTCGCCGGAAACTGCGCCCGGATCGCCGCGGGGCTGCAGATGGACAGCGATTCCGAGGACTTCGCCTGGCTTCTGGGCCTGCTTCACGATATCGGGCGTTTTGAGCAGGCGCGCAGGTACGGAACCTTCGTCGATTCCGTATCGGTGGATCACGCGGAGCTTGGCGCGGATCTTCTGTTCAGGGACGGACTGATCGGGGAATTTCCCGTTCAGGAGATCCCGGCGTACCGTCTGAGCATCCTGGAGACGGCCATCCGCCTGCATAACAGGCTTTCCCTTCCCGAAGGGCAGGACGGGGAGACGCGGCGCTTCTGCGATCTGATCCGGGACGCGGACAAGGCGGATATTTTCCGTGTGGTGACCGAGCTTTCCTACGAGGACCGCGCAGGAACGAGCAGAGAGCTGCTGCGGGAAACGGAGGGGGCCAGCGCCGCGGTGATGAACTGCGTGTTTCAGCACCGATGCGTACCGCGGAATATCCGGAAAAACCGGTTCGACGTGCACATTTCCCACTGCTGCATGGCCTTTGAACTGGTTTTTCCGGAGAGCAGGAAGATCGTCCGGGAACAGGGCTTTCTCGGCCGGATGCTGGAGGGATGCGGCGCGGGCGGAAAAACGCCTCAAAGCGGGAAGGAACGCGAACAGCTCCGCGCTGTGAGAAGAGAGATTGAAGCCGCCTGGGGAGAACCGGCGGAGGAAAAATGACCCGAAGGCCGGGCGGCGGACGGCAAAACGGAAGAAAAGGCGCGGGATGACCTGCGCGGTTACAGGCTGCGAAAACGATCTAAAACAAATCCAGGGAACTGTCCAGATAGATCTCTTCCCGGACGTTCAGATGATATTCCGGTTTTGTCATGTAATACAGCAGAAATTCAAGAATTACGGCGCTGCCCAGACCCCGGCCCTCAATCTTGAACTGGGAGAAACCGTTGGGCAGCCAGGTTTTCCGAATGTCCTCAACGCCGATGAATCCGGGGTTCCTCATCGCGTCCGAAAAGCGGTAGCCCCTTCCGGCATCCGGCGAAACGCAGAGATGATCCGCGCAGTCCTCTCCGAGATTTTTACGGCAGACATTCTCATAGCACTCTTTTCTTTCGGGACACTCAAACCAGCAGCATTCGTTACAGAGAAACTCCACTTTCCGTTTCTGAGCGCCGGACAGGGTATTCAGCCTGTCGAACGCCCTGTTCAGCCTGAAATCCGGCACCACGTAACGGAACTCGCTCCGGTTCAGTTCCTCCCGGAACCGGCTGAACTCCGTCAGCACCTTTGTCGTTGAGGAAACGAAATACAGCCCCGGATACTTCTTCCGGATGTAATTCAGCAGCAGATCGGAGCAGATGATTACTCCGTTCCCGGGTCCTCCCGGCCTGTCGAACAGAGCGCACAGGGAATTGCATTTTCTGTCCGCGAGATGCTCCTCCCTGAGCAGGGAATTACTGAAAGTGAGCCGGGCGGAAACGCCGTATTCCCGCATCAGCTCCGCGACGTCCTCCGGACGCGCTTCGCCGAACCCGACCCGGCCGCCGCCCCAGAGACAGTCTGCGGGCGCCCCGTAAACGGAGCCTATTTCACACCAGTCGTAAAAGTATTCCCTGCGTTCACGGAACAGCGGCAGGAAAGCCCGGTAAAGCTCATAGAACTCAAACAGCCCCGGCAGATGATAATACGCTTTCATTTGCTTTCTCCGGATCGGGGGACCCCGGTCTGACATCTTTCCTTCGGAGGAGGACGGTTTCCTCCCTGAACAACGGAATCAGTTCACCGGATGTCAGATTATATGAGGTATCCGAACAAGTCAATAGCTTTCCGGCAAAACGCGGAAACGGCGGGGAAAACGGGAAAATGAGATATAAAATTCATTGAAACGCGGCGGAACACGAAATTTCACCCGATTATCCATTCCTTTTTCCGGGCGTTCCGCTACAATGGAGTAAAACGGAGGACCGCGCAAAATAAGAACCTGAACATTTTTTGACATGATACGGAAAAGGGGGACTGATCAGCATGAAAAAAGTCAGGTGGGGCGTTCTCGGAACGGCGGGTATCGCCAAAGGACAGACGATCCCGGGTATGCTGCTCGCGGAACACTGCGAGCTGTACGCCGTTGCCGGAAGAAAAGCGGAGAAGGCGGAACAGTTCCGCGAAACCTTCGGATTCCAGAAGGCTTACGGCAGCTACGACGAACTGCTGGCCGACCCCGCGGCGGAAGCGGTTTATATCCCCCTGCCGAACGACCTCCACTGCGAATGGACGGTCAAAGCCCTGAAAGCCGGGAAGCACGTACTGTGCGAGAAACCGCTGGCCGTTTCCGAAGAACAGGCGGCGCAGATGTTCCGGACGGCGAGGGAGAACGGCGTCTTTCTGATGGAAGCATTCGCCTATCTTCACAGTCCGTTCGTCCGGGCGGTCAGGGAGGAAATTGAAAGCGGCGCGGTCGGCGATATCCGCTACCTGGAGTCCGCGTTCATTACAGGCAGGCGGCCGGACACGGACATCCGTCTGCGGAAGGAGACCTTCGGAGGCGCGCTGTTCGACCTTGGATGCTACGCGGTGAGCATGGCGATGTGGATGCTGGAAAAGGAACCGGACACCGTCCTTGCGACAGCGCAGTTTTCCGAAAAGAAAGTCGACCTGTTCACGTCCGCGCTGCTGCTGTACAACGACGGCGCCGTGGCGAATCTGAACTGCGGCATGCTCCTTCCGCAGGGAAGGCTGGACCGCTTCCATCTTTACGGGACATCGGGCGAAATCGTCTCGCCGGCTGAATTCAATCAGTGCGGCGAGATCCCGTATACAGTGATCCGGGACGGCGTAAGCACAACCAAAACGGTCTACGCGCCGAACAATTACGCTCTTGAGGTCGAACAGCTGAGCCGGTGCATCCTGAACGGGGAGACCCCTCACGTCACCGAAGCGTTCTCACTGAGGGTCGCGCGCGTCATGGACAGGATTCTGAGCGCGATCGGATACTGAGAGAAAGGACGCCATCCAGGCGTAGGCCGGCGCGAAGGGTGTGCTTTCGACTCAGGGATCCTTCCCGCGACGCGGCGCGCATGCGGACCGTCCCGGAAATACCGAACGGCCGGTCCCGCATGAACCGGCACGGAAGGGCAGGCGGCAGACTTCCCGGTACAGTCTGCCGCCGTTTTTTTCTCTTCGGGCGGCAGATTAGCCGTTTTTATTTTTCAGCCTTTGTTCTGTATTTTGTCACATCTCCGGCATATCATATATCCATCGGCTGAGGAACCGGCCGAAAGATCTGAAAGGAGGGCACGCACGATGCTCGGAATGATTGCCGGTATTCTGTTTGGTCTGTATGCGGCCGCGGCTGTAATCAACGCCGCCGGAGTGATCATCGGAGCCGCGCTCTCCGGAGCCGCGTCTCTGGCGGGCGGGATTGTTTCCGGAGCCGTCTCCCTGACGCAGGGCGTTTTTTCCGCCGAGGGCGTTCCGCTGGGCATTGCCCTGGGACTCGTCTGGTATTTTCTTCGGAGAAGGAACGCGGCCGCGCTGAACGGGGAGAGAGCGGAGTAAAAAAGTGAGAAAAATCAGAAAAAGGCTGTAACGAAATCCCGCTCGCTCCGTCTAACCGACGAGTACAAAGGGAAAGCTTCGGCGGAACCGGAAACTCACGAATGAATCTGCAGGAGGACAAGACAATGAAGACGATTATGACTGTTGCGGCTGGTGTGGCGATCGGCTATTTCCTTTATCAGTATTTCACCAGCTCTTCAAAGCGCACGACTTACGGACGGATCCACAGGAGCGCCGGGGACAGGAAGATCTGCGGCGTGTGCGGCGGCATCGCCGAGTGGCTCGGCGTGGATCCCGTGATCGTCCGGATCGCGTGGGCCGTGCTGGCCTTCGGCTGGGGGACCGGCATCCTGCTTTACTTCATCTGCGCGTTCGTGCTGCCGGAGGAGTAACCGGAGTCCGCGCCTGAACCGCGGCCGTGACGGGAGGGAGAGAACATGATGCTGATCGCAGTGATCATCGGGTTCGGCCTCGGCGCTCTGCTGCTCAGGAGAAGAAACCTGGCGGAAGGCGGCGCCGCGGCGATCGGGCCTGCGGAGAAAAACGTAAAAGCCACA
>ONXY01000131.1 GCA_900321945.1 uncultured Eubacteriales bacterium
CGGCACCAAGGCCCACACCGAGAACCTGGCCAATTTCCACAACGCCTTCGCTTCCATCTATGAAGGCCGTTACCTGGCGGGCGTGGCTGCCGGCCTGAAGCTGAACGAGCTGAAGGAAGCGGGCAAGATCAAGGGCGATCATCCTGTGATGGGCTATGTGGGCGCCTATACCTACGCGGAAGTGATTTCCGGCTACACCAGCTTCTATCTGGGCGCCAAGTCCGTGTGCCCCGACGTGACCATGAACGTGCAGTTCACCGGTTCCTGGTACGACGAGACCGAAGAGAAGAACGCCGCCCAGGCCCTGCTCGCGGACGCCGACCTGATCAGCCAGCACGCCGATTCCATGGGCGCCCCCTCCGCCTGCGAGGACGCCGGCATCCCCAACATCAGCTACAACGGCTCCACCGTCGCGAGCTGCCCCAACACCTTCATCGTGGCCAGCCGCATCAACTGGGCTCCCTATTTTGAGTACATCCTGACCCAGAAGGCCAAGGGCGAAGCCATCGCTCCCGACTGGACCGGCACCATCGCCACCGGCAGCGTCGTGCTGACCGACGTGAACGAGCAGGCCGCCGCTCCCGGCACCGTGGAAAAGATCGCCGAAGTGAAGGCCGCGCTGGAAGACGGCTCCCTGAAGGTCTTCGACACCGCCGCGGAAGGCTTCATCACCGTGGGCGGCGCCGCGCTGACCACCTACATGGCCGACGTGGACACCGATCCCGCCTTCACCCCGGACACCGAAGCGGTGCTGGACGGATACTTCCATGAATCCGAATACCGTTCCGCCCCCTACTTCGACGTGCAGATCGACGGCATCACGCTGGTCAACAAGGCGTTCTGATTCCGCAAATGATTCCGGACTGCCACCCCGGCCTTTCGGGGTGGCAGTCCGTCGCTTTTCCGGATGAATCGTTCCGGCGCGGCGGCCCGTACGGAGAGGCCGCGCCGGAACGGTCCGTCCCGGGGACGGACAATGCAAACCGCTGGAGGAAAGGGCTTTGGAGAAAGAGCTGGCGCTGCAGATGCGCGGGATCACCAAAAGGTTCGGCCCCGTGCTTGCCAACAACCATGTGGATCTCGAGGTATACCGGGGTGAAATCCTGGCCATTCTGGGAGAGAACGGATGCGGGAAGACGACCCTGATGAATATGCTCGCGGGGATCTATTTCCCGGACGAGGGGCATATCCTGATCCAGGGGCGGGAGGTCGTGATCCGCTCCCCGAAGGACGCCTTCGACCACCGGATCGGCATGATTCATCAGCATTTCAAGCTGGTGGATCTGTTCACCGCGGCGCAGAACATCATTCTGGGCATGGAGAACCAGGGAAGATACAACCTTCAGGAAGTAAACGCCCGGGTCAGCGAAATCGCGGAGAAATACGGCTTTCATCTGGATCCCAGGAAAAAGGTATACGATATGTCCGTCTCCGAAAAGCAGACGGTGGAGATCATCAAGGTGCTGTACCGCGGAGCGGACATCCTGATTCTGGACGAGCCCACGGCCGGGCTGACGCCCCAGGAGATCGACAGGCTGTTCAGGGTGCTGAAGAAGATGAAGGAGGACGGGAAGTCCATCATCATCATCACCCACAAGCTGAACGAGGTGCTGGAGGTCAGCGACCGGGTGGCGATTCTCCGGAAGGGGGAGCATATCGCCACGGTCCGGACGTCCGAGACCTGCGAGGCCGAGCTGACGGAAATGATGGTCGGGAAAAAGGTGGAGCTGAGAATCGCCCGGACCGAACCCGCGGATCCGGCTCCCCGGCTGTTCGTGAAGCATCTGAACCTGTACAGCGCCGAACACGTCCACATCCTCAAGGATATCAGCTTTACCGCCTACGGCGGGGAGATCCTCGGCATCGCGGGCATCGCCGGAAGCGGGCAGCGGGAGCTGCTGGAAGCCATCTCCGGCCTGCAGCCCCTGGAGAGCGGGGAGATCGTTTTCAAAAACCCCAAGAAGGACAAGCCGGTCACCTTCTTCCACAAGAGCCTGAAGCGGGTGGAGGAGCTGGCCCGGGAGCACGCGTTTCACGATGAGAACGGCAGGGAGGTCTCCTTCGAGGGAATGAGCCGGAAAGCCATCCGGGAATGGGTGGAAAGCGGAAAGGTGCTGTTCAAGGAGGACGAGATCATCAACCTCCGGGACAAGACCCCTCTGGAAATCCGGGAGCTGGGCGTGCGGCTCAGCTTTGTCCCTGAAGACCGGCTGGGCATGGGCCTGGTGGGCAACATGAACATCACGGACAACATGATGCTCCGCTCCTACCGCAAGGGTCCGACGATTTTCGTGAACAGGAAACCTCCCAGAGAGCTGGGGGAGGAGATCATCAGAAGCCTGGAGGTCTCCACGCCGGGGGTCGGCACGCCGGTGCGGCGGCTGTCCGGAGGCAACGTGCAGAAGGTGCTGGTGGGCCGGGAGATCGCTTTCACCCCCAAGGTGCTGATGGCAGCGTATCCCGTCCGGGGCCTGGACATCAATTCCAGCTATACCATCTACCGCCTGCTGACGAAACAGAAAGAAAAAGGCGTGGCCGTGATCTTCGTGGGCGAGGATCTTGACGTGCTGCTGGCGCTCTGCGACCGGATCATGGTGATCAACGGCGGA
>ONXY01000106.1 GCA_900321945.1 uncultured Eubacteriales bacterium
GGCGGGACGGTCTCAGCCTCTTCCCGCCGCCTTCAGCAGCCAGTATTTCACCCAGGCGAGCGCTTCCCGGGCATGGTTCTTGATCCAGTATTCCGGTTTGCACGGGGCGCCCAGGCCGGAGGCCTCGTAACCCATATCCCCGGCCAGCGCCATCGCGCGGGGAACGTGGTAGTCGCTGGTGACGATCAGCACCTTTTTCACGTCCTCCCGCTCCTTCAGCAGCTTCCCGGCGTTCTTCAGGTTCTCGTTCGTGTTGAAGGAGTCCGGATCCGTCAGGATCTGCTCCTCCGGCACGCCCCGCTCCGCCAGGTACTTCTTCATCGCCTCCGCCTCGGGCAGCGGCTCGTCCTTTCCCTGCGCCCCGCAGACCACGACCGGCACCTGCCGGAGCCTCCAGGCGTCCAGCGCCGCGTCCAGCCGCCACTGCAGCTGGGTGTTCGGCTCCCCGGTGGACAGCACCTGGGCGCCCAGGACGATGATGGCGTCGTAGTCTTTTTCCAGCGTATCCAGGGTTTTGCTCACTCCGGCCTCCCGTACGAGTACGAATCCCACCAGGCCCAGGAAACCCAGGACCCCGGCGAGAAACAGCGCGCAGACCGCCCGCAGCAGCCGGCGCTTCGGTTTCTTTCCTCTCATGCTTTTCTGCCCCTCGCTCCGAATTCGATGTCCCCGTGCTGCGCCATGCTGTAGGAGCCGGCTCCGGCGATGATCATGTGATCCAGCACGGAAATGCCCACGCCGTTCAGCAGCCGCTGCAGCTGCAGGGTGGACGCGATATCCTCCGCGGACGGCGCGCAGGTTCCGCCGGGATGGTTGTGGCAGAAGAAGACGCTGTGCGCGTTATAGTTCAGCGCCGTCTCCATCACCAGCCGGGGATAGGCCGACACCTCGCTGAGGGATCCCTCGGAGATCTTCCGGCTGCCCAGCACCCGGCACTGCGCGTTGACGCAGATGACCCAGAAGGTTTCCACCCGCCGGCCCATCTGGATCTCCTTGCAGAAGTATTCCAGCTCCCGCCGGTTGGAGATCTGCCTCGGATCCTGCATCTCGCATTTCAGCACGACCCGGGTCAGGGGCAGCATCATCGACACGAACGTCGCCTGAATCTCGCCCACGCCGGGAACGGCCGTCAGCTGTTCCGGCCGGGCCTCGAAGACGCCCTTCAGGTTGCCGAAGGTCTCCAGCAGCGCCTTCGCCTCGTCCTTGGTGTCCTTCCGGGGCGAGGCGTAGGTCAGCAGCAGCTCCAGCACCTCGTGGTCGCTGAAACCGTCGAAGCCCTGGTTCTCCCGGAAGCGTTCCCGCAGCCGGGCCCGGTGGCCGGCGTTCCGGTTCGTCTTCCGTTCCGCGTCCGGAGAAAACTCCCCGGTTTCCGCCGGATCCGGCTTCTCAAGCATTTCCGCCCCGGATCCGGCGGATCCGCGCGGCTGCGTGTACCAGAACTCGCCGTCCTCCAGAACGCCGGGAACCTGCCGGCCGGACGAAGTCTTCTTACGGGATTCTGCCATGGCCGTATCCGCCTTTCCGTTCAGCGCTCACGCGCCGTAATATTTCCAGATGTCCAGGCACGCCTGCCGCTCCCTCTCCGGCAGCGGCGCGAAGGCCCGTCTGTACGCGGCCCGGATCTGATCCCGGCTGAGGGGCATCGGATGATTGCCCAGCCGCGCGGCGCTGACGGAGTCCGTCAGGCTGTCCAGCACGTCCTCCGCCGGCATGGGCGGCGGAAGCATGTCCAGATCGGCCAGGATCCCCCGCAGCAGCCGGGATCCCATCAGCGGATCTCCCAGCCGCATCTTTTCCGCCAGGTCCGCCATCATGGGGCGCGTCTCCTCATTTTCCGTCAGCATGTCCCAGAGAACCGGGAGCGTCAGGGCGCAGGCGTGCCCGTGGGCCGGGCCCAGCAGCTTTGTGATCTGATAGCTCATGGCGTGGGCCGCTGTGGTTCGGGTCGTGAAGATCGCCCTTCCGCTCTGGTACGCGGCGTCCAGCATTTCCTCCGCCGCGTGCGGATCGCCGGCCAGATAGGCCTTCAGGTTGTCCAGCACGCCCCGGACCGCCAGGAAGGAATGCACCCGGCTGTCCTCCGTGGCGGCCCTCGCCCACCAGCTCTCGATGCCCTGGCACAGCGCGTCCAGCGCGCAGGACTTCTTATGGTACTCCGGCAGGGTTTCCAGCAGCTCCGCGTCCAGAATCACGCCGTCCGGCAGCAGCGCCGGGTGGCTCAGACTCATTTTCTTTCCGTTCTCGTACAGCACGGCGGCGGCCGTCGCCTCCGCGCCGCTTCCCGCGGTGCCGGGAACGGCCAGATGGGGAATCCCGTTCCGGGAGCGCCGCCGGGCGGCCAGCTCCTTCAGCGCCCGGGGATCGGTTATCTTTTCCGGCGTCTCCCCGGAATCCGCGTTTTCGGTCCGGAGTTCGCCCCGCTTCATGGCCTCCGGGTTTTCCGAACTCAGCCGGGCCTTGACCGCCTTGGCCGTATCCATGGCCGAGCCGCCCCCGACGGAGATCAGCCCGTCGCAGCCCTGTTCCCGGAACAGCCGCACGCCTTCCTCCGCGTCCGCGAGATCCGGGTTGGGATGGTATCCGGAAAAGGAGGGCGCGTCCTCCAGGCCCCCGATCCGGCGCAGCCGGGGAATCAGATGCTTCGATCCGACGATCAGCGGTTTCCGGATGCCGAGGCTTTCCGCCATCTCCGGCGTCCTCCGGACGCTTCCCCTTCCGCGGAACACTTTCTGGCTCATGCTTTTCTCACTTTCCCACACAGAATTGGCTGAACACCGCGTCCAGCAGTTTCTCGTCGGCCTGATCCCCCGTGATCTCGCTGAGAGCGGCCTGCGCCGCCTGCAGATCGGTCGCCGCCAGGTCCGGGGGAAGGGTTTTCGCCGTCTCCAGCGCCGATTCCAGGAAGGAGACCGCTCTCCGCAGGGCGTCCAGGTGGCGCGGCTGCGTCACCTCCATCCGGTCCGAGAGCGCGGTGAAGCTTTTCAGGTATTCCTTGACCGGTCCCAGCGTGGCGGGATCCTTCGCGGAGCAGGCGATCACCGTCCGGTTCTCCGCGGTCTCCGGAGGCAGCTCCAGCCGCCGGGGAAGATCGGTTTTGTTGACGACGACCGCGGCGTTTCCGGGAAGCTCCGCCAGCAGCGCCCGGTCCTCCGGCGTCAGCGGCTGCGAGCCGTCCAGCACGAGCAGCGTCACGTCCGCCTCCGCCATGGCCCGGCGGGAGCGCTCCACGCCGATGCGCTCGACGGGCTCCTCCGTTTCCCGCAGGCCGGCGGTGTCCGTCAGCGTCACGCGGATGCCCGACAGCATGATCTCCCCCGACACCAGGTCCCGCGTCGTTCCGGGAACGGGCGTCACGATCGCCCGTTCCTCTCCGAGCAGCGCGTTCAGCAGGCTGCTTTTTCCCACGTTGGGCCGGCCCGCCAGCGCGGCCCGCAGCCCGTCCTGCAGCAGGCGCGCGGACTTTTCCTGCACGGCCTCCCGCAGCCGGGAAATCAGCGCCTCCAGCCGGGGAATCATATCGGCGGCGCCTTCCTCGTCGGAGATTTCCTCCGGATAGTCCACGCAGGCCGCCAGGCCCGCCTGCACCGCGTACAGATCGTCCGCGGCCTGTCTCACGAAGGAGGTGACGCCGCCCCGGAGCTGGCGCACGGCCGCGCGGTGCTGCTGTTCGCCCCGGGCGGAGATCAGCGCCATCACGGCTTCCGCCCGGGCGAGATCGATCCGGCCGGCGAGAAAAGCCCTGCGGGTGAACTCCCCGGGCTCCGCCAGTCTCGCCCCGTTTTCCAGACAGAGGGTCAGCGCCCGCCGGAGCAGCCAGGTTCCGCCGTGAAGATGCAGCTCCGCCACGTCCTCCCGGGTATAGGACCGGGGGGCGCGCATCAGCACGCCCATTCCCTCGTCCAGGATCTCCTCCCCGGCGGTCAGAAAGCCGTAATACATCCTGTGGCTTTCCCAGGGGGCGCCGTTTTCCCGGCCGGCCCGCCGGAAAACGGCGTCCAGGATCCGGGCGGCGTCCGGCCCGCTGACGCGGATGATGCCGATGCCCCCCTCGCCCGGCGCGGTCGCGGCCGCCGCGATGGTATCCTCCGGCGCGGTTTCCCGGCCGTCGGGAGCGGTGTTCATGGGCAGAACCGTCCTTTCCGAAAAGTCCGGGGGTTTTCCGGAGACAGGCCGGTCACCCCATGGCGTGCAGTCTGATCATCATGGCCGCGGGATCCTCCGCCCGGTACAGGGCGGTTCCCATCACGGCGGCCGTCAGCCCCCGGTCGATGAGGCGCTGCAGGTTGTCCTCCCGGACGCCGCCGTCCGCCTCGATCTCGCCGGCATAGCCGGCCCGCCTGAGCGCGGAGATCTTGTCCAGGACGGTCTCGTCCAGCTTCTGTCCGCCGAATCCGGGCTCCACGGTCATCGTCAGGATCATGTCCGCGTCCGCCAGATACGGCTCCGCGGCTTCGATCCCGGTGCGGGGCTTCAGCGCCAGGCCGGCCTTCGCGCCGCCGCGGCGGATCCGGTTCAGCAGCTCCCGCATGTCCCCGGATGCCTCCGCGTGGATCGTCAGCCAGTCCGCCCCGGCCTCCAGAAACACGTCCAGGTATTTTCCGGGATCGTCCATCATCAGATGCACGTCCAGCGGGACGCCCGCGATTTTCTTCAGCCCCCGCACCGTATCGGGGCTGAAGGCCAGATTGGGCACGAAATGCGCGTCCATCACGTCCACGTGGAGCCAGTCGCATCCCGCTTCCGTCATGCGGCGCGCGTCGTTTCCGAGGTTCAGGGGATCCGCCGCCAGAAGGCTCGGCGCGATCTTGATCATGGTGTGCTCCTTTCTCAGGCCGTCCGGCCGGACCGTTCTCCGGTCCGGCCGTATTTCAGTCATACCGGTTTTTCCAGTTTTCCCGCGCTTCCGCCAGCAGGACGCGGTACCGCTGCCACCGGGCGGGATGAACCGCCCCGTCCCGGACGGCCTCCGCGGCCGCGCAGCCGGGCTCGCTGTCGTGAAGGCACTGCCGGAAGCGGCATTTCCCCTCGTAGGGCTGAAACTCCGGATACCGGTTCTTCAGTTCCTCCGGCGGCAGATCCTTCTCCGGCTCCAGCAGGGAGAAGCCCGCCGAGTCCATAACCCGGACGCCGTCCTTTTCCAGCAGTTCCGCGGAGCGGGTGGTGTTCTTTCCCCGGGCGATCTTTCTGGAAAGTCCCCCGGTTTCCCGGCTCAGGTCCAGCAGCGCGTTGATCAGCGTGCTCTTCCCCGCGCCGCTCTGGCCGGA
>ONXY01000442.1 GCA_900321945.1 uncultured Eubacteriales bacterium
GCGGTTCCGCAGATCGGTTTCGGAACGTACCGGGTGCGCGGGGAAGCCGGCGCCGCCGCGATCCGGACGGCCGTCGAGGCCGGATACCGGTTTTTCGATACCGCTTCCCTGTATGAAACGGAGCGCGTGCTCGGGGAAACGCTGCGGAGCAGCGGAATCCCCCGGGACGAATTCATCATTGAGACCAAGCTCTGGATCGATGAGATGGACGACCCGCGGGCGGCGCTGGAGAGATCTCTCCGCCGGCTGGGCACGGATTACGTCGATATCTATATGATTCACTGGCCGAGAAGAACCGGCGCGCCGGACGAGGACTGGAAAACGCTGGATCTTGAGACCTATGGTGTCATGGAAAAGCTCGTTGAGGAAGGCAAGGTGCGGAAGCTCGGCCTCTCCAACTTTCTGCCGCATCACCTGAAGAATATTCTGGAAGGCTGCCGGATCAGGCCGGTCGCGGATCAGCTGGAACTGCATCCCGGCTGTTCCCAGGAAGCCGCGGTCGCCTTCTGCCTGGCGAACGGCGTCCTTCCCGTCGCGTGGAGTCCCTTCGGCCGCGGGGACAGGAACAGCACGACGGCCAGCACGGTTCTGACCGGCCTGGCGGAGCGGTACGGAAAGACGGCGTATCAGATCAATCTCCGCTTTCTGCTGCAGAAAAACATCCTGCCGATTCCGAAAGCCTCAACTCCCGAACATATCCGCGCCAATCTGGACGTGTATGACTTCTCGCTGTCTGAGGACGAAGTGTCCATGCTTTCCTGCATGCCTCAGACCACCTGGCTCGGGGAGCATCCGGATTTCTGTATTCCGTCGGCGAAAAGCAGCCCTGACAATATATGACCGTGGGAGGCGTCCATGAGCCCGTCCCGTAAGAGAATCCTGATTATCTATACCGGCGGAACCATCGGCATGATGAAGACCCGCCTGGGCTATGCGCCGCAGAAGGAAGCGTTTCACCGTCTGCTGGACGCGATTCCGGAGCTGAAGGCGGAAGGCATGCCGGAGTGGGAAATCACGGACATGGATCCTCTGCTGGATTCGTCCAATATCACCGTGCGGGAATGGAACCTCATCGGCGCCATGATCGCCGCGGACTACGACCGCTTCGACGGTTTTGTGGTGCTTCACGGAACGGACACCATGGCCTACACCGCCTCGGCGCTGTCCTTTACCCTGCGGAACAACAGGAAGCCGGTCATTCTGACCGGCTCCCAGATCCCGCTGTGCGAGATCCGGACGGACGCCCGGGACAATCTGATCACGGCGATGCTCGTGGCGGCGGACGACCGGGTTCATGAAGTCTGTCTGTATTTCGGCGGAAAGCTGCTTCGCGGAAACCGTTCCGTCAAGTATTCCGCGGACGATCTGATCGCTTTCGAATCGCCGAATCTGCCGCCGCTGGCGGAAGCCGGGATCGAAATCCGCTACAATACTTCCCTTCTGCTTCCGCCGTGCAAAGGCTCCTTTTCTCTGCAGCCGCTGCGGAACGTTCCGATCGGAGTCATTAAAGTGTTTCCCGGCATCCAGTTCGAGCTGTTTGACTCCATCATGACGGAAAGGCTGAAAGGGATCGTGATTGAAACCTTCGGCGCCGGCAATATACCGGGGTCGGCCGGCGCGCTTCTGCCGATCATCCGGAAGGCCAGCGAAAACGGGACCGTCATCATCGTCTGTTCCCAGTGTCCCCACGGAACCGTCGCGCTCGGCGCTTACGAGACCTCGGCGGCGCTGAAAAGCGCCGGCGCGGTCAGCGGTTACGATATCACGACGGAAGCCGCCGTCGCAAAGCTGTATTATCTCTTCAGCCGCGGGCTGGACGAAAAGGAACTCCGCTCCAGAATGGAGCGGAGTCTGCGGGGGGAAATATCGGTATAGGAGCGGGCCGGGCCGCCGGCGGAAAGGCTCAGGGCCTTTTCACCGTCAGGCCTTCCGTGGGCTCCCGGAACAGAAGATCCAGCAGGTGGCGGGGCCGGACGTCCGTAAGGCTCAGGCTGCGGACGCAGCCGGTGCAGTAAACGACGGCGTTCTTCTCCGGCAATTCCGCCGCTCTTTTCAGCGCC
>ONXY01000129.1 GCA_900321945.1 uncultured Eubacteriales bacterium
CAGGTGCGCGTCCGCGGCATCAGCCACATCACCGGCGGCGGCTTTTACGAGAACATCCCGCGCAGCATCCCCGACGGGCTGGGCGCGGAGATCGAAAAGGCGAACGTGCGTGTGCTGCCCATCTTCCGCCTGATCGCGGAGTGCGGCGGCATCAGCGAGCGCGACATGTTCAACACCTTCAATATGGGCGTGGGCATGAGTATCACCGTGGCTGCGGAAGACGCGGAGAAAGCCCTGGCCGTGCTCAGAGAGCAGGGCGAGGACGCCTACGTCATCGGCAGGATCGTCGAAAGCGGCGAAAAGATCAGGATCATCTGAGGAAGAACGATGGAGAAACGTAAAGCGCGCATCGCGGTGCTGGTCAGCGGCGGCGGCACCAATCTGCAGGCCATTCTGGACGCTCAGGCTTCCTGCAGCCTGCACAGCGGGGAAGTGACGCTGGTGGTCAGCGACCGGGCTGGCGCCTACGCCCTGACCCGGGCGGAAAAGGCGGGCGTCCGCGGCCTGGAGATCAACAAGAAAGCCTGCGGCGGCCAGGCGGCTTTTGAGGAAAAGCTGGTGGCCGCGCTCACGGAAAACCGGACGGACGTGATCGTGCTGGCCGGGTTCCTGAGCATTCTGAGCGAGGCTTTCACTTCCCGGTATCCCCGGCGCATCATCAACGTGCACCCGAGCCTGATCCCCAGCTTCTGCGGGGCGGGGTTCTACGGCCTGAAAGTGCACGAGGCGGCGCTGGCCCGCGGCGTCAGGGTGACCGGCGCGACGGTGCATTTTGTCAACGAGATCCCGGACGGCGGGGAGATCATCGCCCAGAAGGCGGTAGCTGTGGAAGCGGGGGATACCCCGGAGATCCTGCAGCGCCGCGTCATGGAGCAGGCGGAATGGATCATCCTGCCGCAGAGCGTCGAAAAAGTGTGTGCTGAAATCATTGGAGCGTAAAGGAGAAGAAAAATGGAGATCTATGACATCCGGACCCCCGAAGAGCTGCTGAAGGACAACACTTACCCCGGCCGCGGCATCGTGATCGGCAAAACGCCGGACGGCAAAAAGGCCATGACCGCCTATTTCATCATGGGCCGCAGCGAGAACAGCCGCAACCGCATCTTCACCGAGAAGAACGGCGAAGTCTTCACCGAGCCCTTTGACGAGAGCAAGGTGCAGGACCCCAGCCTGATCATCTACGCGGCCCTGCGCAGCTATGAGAACAACCTGGTGGTCACCAACGGCAACCAGACGGACACCGTGGTGGAGGGCCTGAAAAAGGGAGAGACCTTCTCCAAGGCCCTGGAAAGCCGGGAATTCGAGCCTGACAGGCCGAACTGGACCCCGCGCATCAGCGGCATGCTGACCTTCGGAGACGGCTGCTTCACCTATCAGATGAGCATCCTGAAGAGCACAGACGCCGAGGGCACCGCCTGCAACCGCTATACCTACAGCTATGCGCCGCTGAACGGTCTGGGCCATTTCATCCACACCTACGTGTGCGACGGGAACCCCATCCCCACCTTCCAGGGTGAGCCGGAGCGCATGGCGATCTGCGACGATATCGACGAAATGACCGACCGGCTGTGGACATCCCTGAACGAAAACAACAAGATCAGCCTGTATGTGCGCTATATCGACCTGGAAACCGGCAGGACCGAAAACCGTCTCGTCAACAAAAACCACTGAGGCAGGAGGAAAGACACCATGAAGGAATTCACACTGAAGTACGGCTGCAACCCCAACCAGACCCCTGCGAAGATCTACATGCGCGACGGCGGCGAGCTGCCGATCCAGATCCTGAACGGCCGCCCCGGCTATATCAATTTCCTGGATGCATTCAACAGCTGGCAGCTGGTGAAGGAGCTGAAAGCCGCCCTGGGCCTGCCTGCTGTGACCAGCTTCAAGCACGTGAGCCCCACCAGCGCGGCTGTGGGCATTCCGCTGAGCGCCGAGCTGAAAAAGGCCTGCTTTGTGGATGATATCGAAGGCCTGGACGATTCCCCCCTGGCCTGCGCCTATGCCCGCGCCCGCGGCACCGACCGTCTCTGCTCCTACGGCGACTGGGTCGCCATGAGCGAAGTCTGCGACGTCACCACCGCGAAAATGCTGTTCCGCGAAGTGTCTGACGGCGTCATCGCCCCGGGCTACGAGCCGGAGGCCCTTGAGATCCTGAAGCAGAAGCGCAAGGGCAATTACAACATCGTGCAGATCGATCCCGACTACGTTCCCGAAGAGCAGGAGACCAAGCAGGTCTTCGGCGTCACGTTCGAGCAGGCACGCAACAATTTTACGATCGACCGCGCGCTGCTTTCAAACCTCGTCACCGAGAACAAGGAGCTTCCCGAAGCCGCCGCGCGGGATCTGATCGTCGCGCTGATCACGCTCAAATACACGCAGTCCAACTCCGTGTGCTATGCCTATGACGGGCAGGCCATCGGCGTGGGCGCGGGGCAGCAGAGCCGCATCCACTGCACGCGCCTGGCCGGCTCCAAGGCGGACACCTGGTTCCTGCGCCAGAGCGAGCGCGTGCTGAACCTGCCGTTTCGCGCCGATCTCTCGCGCGCAACGCGCGACAACGTGATCGACGGCTACATCAACCAGAACGAAGAGGACGTGTGCGCCGAGGGCATCTGGCAGAACTATTTCACCGCCCGTCCCGCGCCGTTCACCGCGGAGGAGCAGCGCGCGTATCTTGCCAGGGTCGACGGCGTTTCGCTGGGCTCCGACGCGTTTTTCCCCTTCAGCGACAATATCGAGC
>ONXY01000085.1 GCA_900321945.1 uncultured Eubacteriales bacterium
GAATAATGGCGGAAACGGGCTTCCGGGGAAGAAAAACGGCGCGGCGACGGTTCCGGAGGAAAACGGTTCCGGAAGCTCACAGGAAATACATGGCGGCCGCGGCCGTGCTGTATACCGTTCTGTATTTTTTGCCTGATATGTGATCTGCAGAGAGGATAATATATCCGTTTACCGGGCTGACGCGCTTTACACGCTGACCGGCCGCGCCCTGCTTCTGATTTCTCTTCCTGCCCTGGTTCAGACGCTGCGGGAGCCTTTCTCTTCCGGAGACACTGCGGAGCAAGAGAAAGAAAGCGTTTCCGATCCCGGAACGGAACCGGCTCGGCAGCAGAACCCAAAAGACGGCCCGCGCACAGGCGCGGGCCGCGTTTTCAATGTGCCGGCGGCCTCCGGAAGGACGAGCCGCCTTTTCGGTTTCAGCAGAAGCGGGAGACGGCTTCCCGGATCATCCGGGCCGCGTCCTCCGCGACGGGAACGTCCGCCTCCGTCAGGGGGGCGAGCGGCGCGCGGACGCCTCCGCAGTGAAGGCCGCTGTTGATCTCCAGGATTTTTTTGGCCACGGCGTACATATTGCCGCGGGCGGCGCACATCCGTTCGATGACGTCGTTTACCGCATGCTGAATCTCTTCCGCCCGGATCATCTCTCCGGTCCGGACCAGAGCGTCCATCTTCAGGAAAAGCTCAGGCATGACGGCGTAGGTGCCGCCGATGCCGCCGTTCGCCCCGGTAACCCGGCCGGCGGCAAACTGCTCGTCGGGACCATTGAAAACGACGCAGTCCGGCCCGCCGAGCCGCCGCCAGATCTCAATGTCGTAGGTGGGCATGGAGGAGTTCTTGACGCCGATCACCCTCGGGTTCTTCCGCATTTCCCTGAAGAGGGAAGGGGTCAGCGCCACGCCGGCCAGCTGGGGGATATTGTAGATGATGAAGTCCGTATTGGGCGCGGCGGCGGAGATATCGTTCCAGTACCGGGCGATGGCATGCTCCGGCAGATGGAAATAGATGGGCGGGATGCTGGCGACCGCGTCCACGCCGAGGCTTT
The DNA here is from genome assembly GCA_900321945.1 of uncultured Eubacteriales bacterium. Next base: position 1,043 of record ONXY01000085.1, read on the forward strand.
CCGCGTGGGCGGCCAGCTGGCAGGATTCGCGGGTGTTGTTGCAGGCCACGTGCGCGATGACGGTGCATTCGCCGCGGATCTCCGCCATGACGGCCTCCAGGGTCTTCATCCGCTCTTCCTTCTCCTGATAAATGCATTCGCCGGAGGAGCCGCAGACGTAAAGACCCTTGACGCCTTTATTCACCAGATGCCTGGCCAGCGCGCGGGTTCCCTCCGCGCTGACCTCTCCCTGTTCGTCGTAGCAGGCGTAGAAGGCCGGGATGACGCCGGAATACTTCTCAGTGTTCATGTGTTTTCCTCCTGTTCGGATCAGCCCTTGACGGCGCCCATGGTAATGCCGCGGGTGAAGAATTTCTGGAAAATCAGGAAGATGATAATGATCGGAACGGAACCGAGGGCGGCGCCGGCCATGATCAGGCCGAAGTCGGTGCTCAGCTCGCTCTGCAGCTTCGCGATGCCCAGGGAGATCGTCAGCACCTGGGTGTCGTTCAGCATGATCAGCTGCAGGAAATAATCGTTCCACGCGCTGATGAAGGTGAAGATCGCGAGGGCTCCGATTCCGGGAGAAATCAGCGGAAGCACAATTTCCAGGAACGTGCGGGTTTCTCCCGCTCCGTCGATCCGCGCCGCCTCCAGCAGTTCATTGGGAACGTTCTCCGAGAACTGCTTCATCAGGAAGACGCCGAAAGGCCAGCCCACGGTGGGCAGAATCACGGCCCAGAGGGTGTTGTGGATCTTCAGCCAGGCCATCTCCTTCAGAAGCGGGATCAGGATGACCTGCTTGGGCAGAGCCATGGCGATGATGAAGACGGAGAAAATCAGTTTACTGCCCGCGAAGCGCTTCTTGGCCAGCGCGTAGCCGCCCATGGAGGCGGATACGCAGGTGAAAATCATGCTCATGACGCACATGAACACGGTGTTCCAGACCCAGGTCATGGCCGGCTTCTCAAAAAGCCGCTGATAGTTGCTCACGGTGGGCTCCAGCGGGAACCACTGGGGCGTGGCGGAGTTGATGACCTGCGGGCTCTTGAAGGATCCGGTGATGATCCAGTAGAGCGGGAACAGGAAAAGAAGCGCGAGGATGATCAGCAGAATCACGCCGATCACCTTGTAGGGGGTAAGCGCCTGCACGGAATGATCCGCACCGATATCGCCCCGCTGCACTTTCATTTTGCGCGGGGGCTGAGCTGCTGCTGTCTGCACTTTCCTTCCCCCTCTCAGCCGTTGTCCGTGCGCGCCAGGCGGAACTGCACCGCGGAGAAGACGGCGATGATGACGGCCAGGATGATGCCCATGGCGCTGCCGTATCCGTAGCGGCTCAGCTTGAACGCGTTGTAGTAGATGTAATACATGATGGTCTGGGTCGAGTTGTTCGGCCCGCCGCTGGTCAGCAGCTGGATCAGGGCGAAGCACTGGAAAGAGTTAATGGTGGTGATCACCAGAATGTACAGGGTCGTGGGCATGATCTGGGGCCACTTGATCCGCCAGAAGACCTGCAGATTCGTGGCTCCGTCCACCGACGCGGCCTCCACCAGGGAGCCGTCCACGTTGCTCAGCGCGGATACGTACAGCACGATGGGCTGTCCGACGGAGGTGGTCAGAAGAATCATGATGATGCAGTTCAGGGCTGTGTTGGGACTGCCCAGCCAGTTCTGGTTCATGGTGATGAGCCCCAGATTTTTCAGGAGGAAATTCAGGATGCCGTAATAGTTGTTGAAAATCCATTTCCAGAC
>ONXY01000571.1 GCA_900321945.1 uncultured Eubacteriales bacterium
GCCAGCGGTGCGGGATCTCGGAGGGTGCGACGGGGTGGTCCGCGCCCTGGTCTTCCGGAATCGACACGCGTCCGAAGCCGCCGGAAAGCTGGAGCAGGACTTTGGAGCCGTACGCATGGATCCGTTCCGTCATTTCCTTGCCGGTGCGGATGAACTGATGCGGATTCCGGGTCGGGACAGGCACGCCCGGGCAGGAATGCTCTTCCACCGTGAAATCGGCGAACGTGACGCCGGTGCAGATCAGGCCGGTCCCGCCTTTCGCGCGCTCCACGTAGTAATCAATGCCGCGCTGATTGAACGCGCCGTCGGCGTCGCCGAGCCCCAGAGGCCCGACGGGCGCCATCATAAAACGGTTTTTCAGTTCGAGTTTGCCGATTCTGACCGGCTGGAATAAAATGTTGTAGTCCATAAAAAGACCCCTGATGAAATAACAAATGAAGTTCAGCAGAAAACCTCATTTGCAGTTTGTATTCAAATACGTTCGCCCACAATATACCACGTTCCGCTATTGTTTTCAAGCTATCGTTTAACAAATAAAAAATTTTTGCTTTCAGTCGGTCCCCTTTCCTGTTTTCTCCTGTTCCCGGTTTGATTTCAGTCGAATACGGGTGTATAGTATGCGAAAACGGCAGTCATTCCACCGCCGGGTAATAATGAATAGGACCAGATAGAATTCCAGTTCGAAACAAAACACAAACCTCTTCAAAAAAAAGAACATGAAAAAGAATATCTGCACACTCGGCTGCGTCATGCTCTGCGCATTGGCGGCATGCTCTACCGAATCTGCGTTCAGACCGGCCGATCCGGCCCTCGTTGCGGCCGCCGATTCGGCTGTGATCGCAGAGATGGAAGCGCCGTCCGCTCAGATTCAGCGGCAGTTCGCCCGTGAACTGCGGATCCTGAACGAAAACGGCATGACGCGGGAAACGATCACGAACGATCAGGGCAGCCTTTCGTACTGTCAGGGCATTTACAACGAAGACCTGCCCGGCAGGCCCGCCATCCTCGTTTTTCTGCACGGCATCGGCGAACGCGGCAGCGACAATCTCGCAAATATCCGCCTGGCCGTCCCCGACATCGTGAAGCAGATCAAGGCCGCCGGACAGAAAGTCATCCTGCTGGCGCCGCAATGTCCGGCCGACCAGTTGTGGGCCACGCGGCATTTCGGCGGCGCGGAGGCGAAACTTGCCGAAAAGCCAAGGCAGGCGCTCGGCATGGTCCCTGTCCTCATCCAAAAAAAGCTCAAAGAGTTCGACGCCGATCCCGACCGCGTGTACATCACTGGGCTTTCCCTGGGCGGCTACGGCACATGGGAACTGATGGAGCGTTACGGGACCGGACTCTTCGCGGCGGGCGTGACCTGCAGCGGCGGAGGGGATCCGGCTCAGGCGGAAAAGATGAAGGACCTCCCCACCTGGATCTTCCACGGCGGAGCCGATCAGACTCTGCCCGTGATGCTGTCCCGCCGCATGTACGCCGCGCTGAAGGAAGCCGGCAGCGACAACGTGTTCTACAAGGAGTATCCGAATTGTCCGCACGATTGCTGGACGCGGACCTATCAGAACCCAGAAGTCTGGAAATGGCTTTTCTCGCAGAAACGCGGCGTCAGGTCGGACATCCGCCCGGAACAGGGCGAGGTCGTGAACGTCACGCAGGAGGAGTTCGATTCCGCGGGACGGTGAGCGTTTGAGGCGGAATGAACAGAAAACGAGGTCGACCATGACTGATCGCAATGAGATAAAACACAGGGCGAAGGCGGTTGTATTTCTTTTCGCCGCATGCCTGCTGCTCACGGGGTGTTTCTGCGCCTCGCGTGGCGACTGGCGGGAATACAGGATCTTCTGCGGAATGTCTCACAGCGACGGAATCGTCCCGGACGCGGAGTGGGAAGAGTTCTGCGACAAATATGTGACGGCGGAGTTCCCGGACGGCTACACGACCATGCGCGCGACCGGTTACTGGAAGTCGGAAGAGACTTCCGCCACCATACGCGAGGATACGCGCGTCATCGTGGTCCTGGCTCCGTCCGATGCGAAGGAGAAAGTCCGGCGGATCGCGCAGCAGTACAGACGGATTTTCAACCAGGAAGCCGTATTGATCGTGACAACACCCGCGGATGTGACGTTCGAGGTCATGGAAGCAACTTCCGAGGCGAAACCGTAAGGCGGCGAGTATCTGGGGAACGCAACGATGGAACCCGAACAGACACATCAGGGCGAGAGCCTACTGGTCGCATGTCTCCTGACTTTTGCGGCCGGACTGCTTGACATTTATACCTACATGCTTCGCGGGCGCGTCTTCGCCAACGCCATCACGGGAAACCTGGTCCTGCTCGGGATGAATCTCGCCGC
>ONXY01000273.1 GCA_900321945.1 uncultured Eubacteriales bacterium
AAGAACACGGAAAACCGGTCCCTGGTTTCGAACTGCCTGAGAATGTAAGGCAGCCCGATCTGCTCCTGCATCCGCTCCCGGTCCTCCCCGGCGACCATGGTGTCCACGTATTCGGTTTTGGTGTCCGTGTACTTCGCGTGGCTCAGCGCGTTCCGGATGGCTTCCGCGTGCGCCTCGTCCAGGTCCGTGTGGTACAGGGAGCATTCCTCCGTGACCGTGTCCTTGATCAGCCAGACCGTGTTGTACGCGTTCGTCAGCGTGCGGATGACGGCGTCCCGCACCGCTGAGTCCTGTTCCCGCTGCGCTTTCTTTTCCGTGATGTCCGAGATGAAAACGACGTATATCCCGCCGTATTCCTCCGTCTGCGTATAGTGGCCGTAGTCGTCCACCCAGCGGACCGCGCCGTCCTTCCGGACGATGCGGTATTCCGCGTAATCCATATGGTCCTCGCTGCCGCTGATCTGCTGGGCGATGGAATCGGATATGCCGCGGTAGTCCTCCGGATGCACCATGCCCCTGAACGTGAACCCGGTGAGCTCCCTGAACTCCTCCAGATTCCGGCACCCGAAAATGCTGAAGACGGCCCTGTTGGCGTAGATCAGTTCCTCCGGCTCCTCCGCCCTGTAGATGAAGAAGCCTCCGGGCATATGTCCCCCGATCTCCTCAATGATGGAAAGGCTCTGTCCGTTCAGTCCGAAGCCCTGGTTTTTCATGAGCGCCGCCTCCCGTTCCGCTCAGGTCCCGTCCGGTTTCCGTCCGCAGTTCTCTCCGCATCCGGCGCATCCGCCGGAGCAGCAGCTCCGTTTCCTTTTCCGCAGGGAGCGTACCGCGAAAGCCGCCGCCGCGGCGACGGCCGCAAGGAGAATCCAGTCGATTCCTTTCATGTTTCCCCTCCTTATCCGAGCCCGGCCAGCATTCCGATCAGCCGGACCGCCAGCGCGGCGGCCCAGGCCACGGCGCACTGCCAGACGACCACAAACGCCGCCCATTTCCCTCCCAGCTCCCTGCGCACGGCGGCCACGGCCGCCACGCACGGGGTGTAGAGCAGGCTGAAAACCATGATCGAAGCCGCCGTCAGGGAGGATATGACCGCCGCCGCTCCGCCCGCCGGGCGGAAGAGCACCCTCAGCACGGAAACGACGCTTTCCTTGGCCAGGAAGCCGCTGATCAGGGAGGTGACGACCCGCCAGTCCCCGAATCCCAGCGGCGTGAACACCGGCGCCAGCATGCTGGCGATCTGCGAGAGCATGCTTTCACGGGAATCCGCCACCAGATTGAACCGGAAATCGAAGCTCTTCAGGAACCAGACGACGATGGTGGCGATCAGGATCACGGAAAACGCCCGCTGCAGGAAATCCTTCGCCTTTTCCCACACCAGCAGCCCTACGTTGCGCGCGCCGGGCATCCGGTAGTTGGGCAGCTCCATGACGAAGGGAACCGCCTCGCCCCTGAAGCGGACCTTTCTGTACAGGAGCGCCGCCAGAATTCCCGTGACGATTCCCAGCACGTACAGCCCGATCATGATCAGCGCCTTGTGGTTCGGGAAGAAGGCGTCGACGAAGAATCCGTAGATCGGCAGCTTCGCCGTGCAGCTCATGAACGGGGTCAGCAGAATCGTCATCTTCCGGTCCCGCTCGCTGGGCAGGGTCCGGGAGGACATGACCGCCGGAACCGTGCAGCCGAAGCCGATCAGCAGGGGAACGATGCTCCGTCCGGAAAGGCCCAGCTTCCGCAGCAGCCGGTCCATGACGAACGCCACCCGGGCGATGTATCCGCTGTCCTCCAGCAGGGACAGAAAAAAGAACATCGTGACGATGACGGGCAGGAAGCTGAGCACGCTGCCCACTCCCTCGAAGATGCCTTCGATGATCAGGCTGTGCAGTACCTCGTTGACCCCTCCGTCCGTCAGCGCCCCGTCCGCGGCGGCGGTCAGCGCCCCGACCCCCTTCTCCAGAAGGCCCTGAAGCCAGGCTCCGATGACGTTGAACGTCAGGAAGAACACCAGCCCCATCACGCCGATAAAGATCGGAATCGCCGTGTATTTCCCCGTCAGCAGCCGGTCGATCCGCTGGCTTCTGGCGCGCTCCCGGCTCTCCTGCGGCTTTGTGACGCAGGCGCCGCAGACCTTGATGATGTAGGAAAAGCGCATGTCCGCCATGGCGGCGCTCCGGTCCAGGCCGCGCTCCTTCTCCATCTGCAGCGCGATATGCTCCAGCGTCTCCTTCTCGTTCGCGTCCAGCCCCAGCTGACCGATAATCCGCTCGTCCCCCTCGATCGCCTTGCTGGCGGCGAAGCGCACGGGAAGGCCCGCGTCCCGGGCATGATCCTCGATCAGATGGATCGCGGCGTGCAGGCAGCGGTGCACGGCCCCGCCGTGGTCGTTCTGGTCGCAGAGATCCTGCTTCTCCGGCTTCTCCTGGTAGCGGGCGATGTGTACCGCGTGCTCAACCAGCTCGTGAATGCCCTGGTTCTTCGCCGCGGAAATCGGGACGACCGGAACCCCCAGCATGGCCTCCATGGCGTTCACGTCCACGGA
>ONXY01000373.1 GCA_900321945.1 uncultured Eubacteriales bacterium
GGAAGAGCTCCGCAGCCAGATCAACTGACCGCTGCGCGCTGAACGGCCGGAGGAGTGCAGACTCCTCCGGCTTCTTCGCACAGAGCGGTTCTGAACCGGATCCGGCGCGCGTCTGTTCCGCGAATACCGCGGTCTCCGCGGAGCCTGTCCCGATCAATACAGACTGGAGACTGGGAGAGAATGACAAGTACTTCCGTGAAACAGCCTACCCTGCGGCAGAGGGGGAACTTTCTGACCGATCCGAAAGTCGTCCCCTATATTTTTGTCGCGCCTTTTGTGATCTTTTTCCTGATCGTTTATCTTTATCCGCTGATCATGACCGTCATCATGAGCTTCCAGGAGATCAACGGCCCGACCAATCATGAATGGATCGGGCTGAGAAACTATCAGAAGCTGAACACCCGCGATTTCCAGATGGCGCTGCAGACGTCCGGGCGCTACGCGCTGTGGGACGTCATCGTCCTGACGATCGTTCCGCTGCTGATCGCCTGCATTCTGCATTCGGGCCTGGCGAAGGGCACCAGCTTCTTCAAATCCCTGTTCTTTATTCCGTCCCTGACCTCGATTATCGTGGCGGGCATCGTTTTCCGCCTGGCTTTCGGAACCCTGGAAACGGCCACGGTGAACCGCCTCATGACCTTTTTCGGACAGCAGCCCGTCAAGTGGCTGAGCTATCCGGGCCCCGGCAATTTCGTGCTGATCCTGCTGACGCTGTGGCGCTGGAACGGCGTCAATATCGTCTACTACCTGTCCGGACTGCAGGCCATTCCCCAGGACTATTACGAGGCGGCCCAGATTGACGGAGCCAACGCGCTTCAGAAATTCCTCCACGTGACGCTGCCGGGCATCAGGCCGGTGCTGATCTACGTGATCACCATCACCGTGCTGGGCGGCTTCAGCATGTTCACCGAATCCGTGGCCCTCTGGCAGCAGAACAATGCCGGCGGCGTGGGACGCACGATCGTGGGCTACATGTACATGGTCGGCTTCAAGAAGAACAGCCTCGGCCTCGCTTCCGCGGTGGGCCTGACGCTGCTGGTTATCGTGGTCGCCGTGAACCTGATTCAGCTTCTGCTGATGGGGTTCTTCAGGAAGGAGGACTGACATGGCCCGCAATAAGATAGAAGGCAGGAAACGGACCGTACTCAGCATCCTCGCGACCGCGCTGATGATCCTGGTGGCCGTTTTCGCGATGATTCCCTTCGCGTTCATGTTCATGAGTTCCCTGAAGCCCGGCACGGAAATGATGCGCTACGGCCTGACCCTGAAGTTCGATCCGGGCATTTCCTCCTTCGAAAACTATACGGCGCTGAACACCTACCGGGACGGGGTGTACTGGCACTGGTACAAATCCAGCGCGATTATCATGGTGCTGCAGACCGGCATCGGCCTGATTCTCGGCTCACTTGTCGGATACGGCCTGGCGATGTATAATTTCAAAGGGAGGAACTTTATTTTCACCCTGGTGCTGATTGTCATGATGCTCCCGTTTGAAATTCTCCTGCTGCCCATGTACCAGATGATGATCCGGATGAAGATGATGAACAGCTATTTCGGCGTCATCATCCCGTATCTGGTTCCGCCCTTCATGATCTTCTTCTTCCGGCAGTACTGCCTGGGCATTCCGAAGGAACTGATGGAGGCGGGACGGATCGACGGCTGCTCGGATTACGGAATTTTCCTGCGCATCATGGTTCCGATTCTGATTCCCGCGTTCGGCGCCATGACGATTCTGAGCTGCATGAACAGCTGGAACAACCTGCTGTGGCCGATGATCATCCTGCAGAGCGAGAAGATGCATACCATTCCCATCGGCATGGGCACGACGATCACGCCTTACGGAAACGCCTACGACGTGCTGATGCCGGGCGCCGTGATGGCCGTCGTGCCGATTGTCGTCATCTATCTCTGCGCCCAGAAAACCTTTATCGCCGGCCTGACCGCGGGCAGCGTGAAGGGATGACGCCGTCCGGAAAAACGATGAAACGAGATCCGGAACCGGACCCGGTTCCGGGTTTTTTCTGAAGAACCCTTTCAGGACGGGAACAGAAAGAAAGAACGCGGAGGAACAGATGGCGATTACCAAGACCGATTTCATGCGCGGCATGCAGTGCAGAAAGATGCTGTGGCTGGACAAGCACAGGCCGGGGCTCCGGGTGATTCCGCCGGAAATCCAGGCGAGGCTGGACGCCGGGAACGATTTCGGGGACCGGGCGATGGGCATGTTCGGACCTTATGAGGAGATGACGGTGTATCTCCCGGGAAAAAGGATCCCGGACAAGAAGGCCATGCTGGAGAAGACGCGGGACGCGGTTTCCCGCGGGACGGAGGTTATCTGCGAGGCCGCGTTCAGCAATTACAACAACTACTGCGCGGTGGACATTCTGCGGAAATCGGCCGGCGGATATGATATCTACGAGGTCAAGAACGCGGGGGAGATGCACGAACAGTTCATCCGGGACGCCGGGTTTCAGTATTACATCGTTACCCGCAGCGGGGTGAAAATCAACCGCGTCTTCATCGTCCTTCACGGGCCGGACGAGGAGAACCCGTTCACGCCGGTGGAGATCACGAAACAGGCCAGGGGCCTCTACCGCTGGATCAACGACCATATCTGGGACCTGAACCGGATGCAGAAGGAGCCGGCCGAAGTGGAGGCGGAGCCGGGAAACCAGTGTTCCGAACCGTACGAGTGCTGGTACTACGGATACTGCCACGGCGGCGGAAGCCGGGAGGAGCAGACGGAACTGCCGGCGGACGCATACCCCTGCGCGGACGGACGGGAGCCTTTGTCCGGAGACGGGGAAGGCGTCCCCGGTTCCTGATTCCGTCCGGACTCCGGCTGAGAAAAAAGCGGAGGAACGCGCTCCCGCGCGGGAGAAAACCGTTCCGGCCGCGCGGTATACGGGAGGTGTTTTTTCATGAGATTCCTGCATCTGGCCGATCTTCATCTCGGCAGACAGCTGAACGACTGGTCCCTGCTGGACGATCAGAAGGCGGTTCTGGAGCAGATCCTGTCCGTCGCGGACAGCGAGAAGGTTGACGCCGTGCTGATCGCCGGGGACGTGTATCAGCGGTCGTCGCCCCAGGCGGAGGCGGTGGCGCTGTTCGACTCCTTTGTGTCGCGGCTTGCCGCTTCCGGCAGAAAAGTGTTCGTGATCAGCGGCAACCACGATTCCGCGCAGCGGATCTCCTACTTTTCCTCGCTGATCCGCTCCTCGGGCGTGTATGTGACGGAAGCGTTCGACGGCAGGCTGCAGGGCGTTACGCTGCGGGACCGGGACGGGGAGATCGTCGTCTGGATGCTGCCCTTTCTGCGCCCGTCGGACGTCAGACGCAGACTGCCCGGGGAAAAGGCCGCCACATACCAGGAGGCCGTGGAGGCGGTGCTGCGGCAGACGCAGGTGGATCCTTCGAAGAGGAACGTCCTGATCTGCCACCAGTTTATCACCGGCTGCGAGACGTCCGATTCGGAGGAACGCGCCGTGGGCGGGCTGGATAATATTGACGCGTCGGTGTTCGACGCATTCGACTATGTGGCTCTCGGTCATATTCACAAGCCGCAGAAGGTCC
>ONXY01000568.1 GCA_900321945.1 uncultured Eubacteriales bacterium
GAACCGGAAGCGGACGGGGCAACGGACGCGGCTCCGGAGGAGGCACAGGACGCCGGGGCTGCCGCGGAGGAAGAAGCTGATCCCGGCGCGGCCCCGGACGGGGAGGCATCCGATGTGGAGTCCGACGGGGCCGGGGAAACATCCGCCGGAGAAGACGCTTCCGCCGGGGAAACCGCCGAACCGGATTCCGCGCAGGATACCACAGGCACCGCGGACGCCGTGGGCTCCGCAGAACGGCCGTCCGTCCGGGTGACGGTTTCCTGCGGGGAAGGTTTTCAGCCCGGCGCAAGAGTCGTCCTGACCGCGGAGGTATCCGACCCGGCATGGCAGGGAACCATCCGCTGGCAGTACTCCGCCGACGGCGGCGCGACCGTGCGCGACGTGGAAGACGCGGAGGGCGCGGAATACAGCTTTATTCTTGACGAAGTGAACAGCGCGTACTGGTGGCGCGCGTATCTGGATTGATCCTGTCCCTCCTTCCGAATTTACAGACAGAGGAAAGGCGGAACGGCCTATGAAGAAAAGAACGGGGATACGAAGAGCGTCGGCTCTTCTGTTGATCCTGGCGCTCCTTACGGGCACCGTGAGCACCGGCGCGGACGATAACGGGTCTGACGCGACCGTCACGGAATACAGCGACTGGGTGAGCCTGGATGAATTACAGAAAAGCGGGGATGGTTCGGACTCGTCTTCCGGAACCCGCGGAGGCGACCGTTCCGGGACGGAGAGCAGCAGCGACCTGGCCGATTTCCTGGACAGCATCGAGATCACCGGAGCGGAAAAAAACGAGGCCGGACAATACGTCATTCTTGACGGTGTGCGTTACACGGTTCAGATGTTCTTCAGCGAGAAGACAGCCGGGATCCAGTTTGATGAAAACAGCAGCTCATTAATCTATGAGTTTCCGAACGGATTCACGCCGCTCCCCACATCCGGAAGGGTTCAGATGACAGGCACGGACGGCGATATGTGGCTTGATTATGAAATCAGCGACGAAGGGAAACTGACTGTTATTTTTGACCGGGGAAGCGACGGTTATCAGTCTTTTCTCGCTTCCGAAACCGCGGAGTTTGAAATCCACACGACAGGCTATATCAGCCTGGAGGAAATACAGTTCAGCGATGAAGTTACCGGTAAATTCGATATCGACGACACGCGCGAGGTAAGCGTTCAGAAGACCGGCTCCTACGACGCGGCTCTGAATAAAATCAGATATACCGTTCAGGCATATTCCAAAGGAAACAACACGAACGTGCACATCGGCGACATCATCACCGGAAACGCGCTGACCTACGATCAGTCAAGCCTTACGGTTTCGTCAAACGTCAGCAATCCCGTTCAGTACAACGAGGATACGCGGGACGGAGAGACCTTCGGCCTGACGCTGCCTTCCATGTCCCACGGCGAAACCGTAACGATCGAATATTACGCCGACGTGGACTTAAGTCTCGTGACCGGAAACGGAACGCTTGAGCAAACCGGGAACACCGTCAGAGTCCACGGCGATTTCAGCCCGCCGGATCCGGAAATCACAATCTCCGGGACAGACTTCACGAACAAAATATCCATATCCAACAACAGCAAGACGGCTTCCTCCCAGACCGTACGCGGCGATAAAACGTACGTTACCTGGACGATCGTTCTGAATGAAAACGCCAATATCTCCATCGCCGGTAAATCGGTTACGGATACCATCGACGAAGCGTCCCGGGCGTTCATGAGGTACTCCGGCAGCGGCATTCACATCGAAAAGTATCAGAAAGACGGCACGCCGGCCGGATCAGACGATATCCAGTGGGGAACAGACGGGCTGACCGACGGCTATGGCGGAAGCACCTGGACGTATACCATTCCGGCTTCTGACGGGGAGAACAAATACAGATATGTAATTACTTATGAGACGGAAGTGGATTCCGAAACATTCCTGACGACGACGTCCGTCGGCAATTCCGTACATAACGAATATGATACCGATTGGGGGAGCGCGAGCGTCGAAACGAC
>ONXY01000473.1 GCA_900321945.1 uncultured Eubacteriales bacterium
AGTCCTGCCTCCGTATCTTCCTGCGGGGTTTCACCGCTGATCGTGGCATAGCAGAACAGGTACGGCTCCCACGTGTTTTTGTGGTTTCCGTACCTGTCTGTGCTCACTACATTTTTCTGTATTTCGATCCGCACGTTTAGAAGTGCGATGTTCATCAGAATGCCGCCTTCCTGACACCGAAGAGAAGGGAGCGGAGCGTCAGCGTGAGTTCATGATGATCCGCTTCCTCCCGGTGTTCGTAGAGATACGCAACCGCGTACAGGACACCGATGCGCAATTGATTTGCACCGGCGGAAAGCTCCTCAGTATTCTCCAGCCTGGCAACCGCCATGCAGAGTTCCTGCGCGGTAGTGAGCAGCTGTTCAAGCAGCGCGTCATCGTCATCGTATGTGACGCGGAGATACTGCTTTACCTCCGCAAGAGTTATCAGCATGGCGGTCACCTCCCGTTATGATCAGGACGCCTTCATCTGGAGCAGCTGAATACCCTCCGGCAGGATGACCTTGCCGTCGACACGCTCGGTGGCGACATAGCCGACCTGGCCGTTGGTAGCATACAGCTCATTCAGACGCTGGACAGTGCGGCCCGCGCGGTCGCCGATCCAGTAGTTCTGGAAATCGCCGAACGCAATGGCGAAAGCACCGGCACCGACAGTGGGCGCATAGGGGGACGTGTACAGCTCATAGCCCAGGAGCTTGTCCGGCTGGCCGGCCTGGACAGAAGGCTGCCACAGATAGGCACCATTGTTGTCCTTCAGCTTGCGCAGGAGAGAAACGGTCGCATCGTTCATCAGGAACTTCGCGTTCTTGCGATAGGGAGACTTCAGCGAATAGACCAGGCTGATGATCTCATCCACGGTGATTGCGTTGGCTGCGGCGGCAGTCACGCCGACCGTGCCGCCATTGGCAGTGAAGATGCCGGTGGGCTGATTGGTGCCAGTGCCGACGCAGAAGGCCTGCTCCTCGGCGATGCCGAAGGCGCGGGCAAACTCCGCAGCGATGTAGCCTTCCAGGTCGAAAGCGGCATCCTGCAGCAGTTCCACGCTGACGCGGACGAGGTCGGTCAGCTTGAAGGCGTCGATCTGCTTCTGGCCGAAGGTCGGGTTGCTCTCGGTAAAGGGGTCATTCTCTGCGGTCCAGGTCGCCACAGAATGACCGACGGCAATAGGAATCTTGCGATCATGGTGGGTGGTGATGACCTTGGCGAGCGTACGGATCACGTTCGCCTCATCGAGGCCAGCGATGATCTGATTCTCGAATTCCTCCGGCACAAGGTAGCCGCCGTCGGCATCCGTGCTTTCCGAGAGCACATTATGCAGCGGAGACTTGCCGCGCAGATGTCTGCCGAAGTCCTCCTTGTACGCATTGGAGGCACGGCCGGCCTTCTCAGGCTTTGCAGCACTCTCCGGCTTCTCCGTGATCGGCTTGTTGACCGGCTTCGCGAGCTCAGCCTCATACGCCTCCCGGCGCTCCATGCGCTTGATCTCATTGGTCAGATCATCCAGGTCCTTCTCCATGTTGGCATACGTGGCATCGTCATCAGCAGACAAGATGCCTTTGTCGTTTCTGTGGGTGTCGAGGAAGCCCTCCATTGTATTCCACAGGGTTGCACGCTTGGTACGCAGTTCATTGATAGTCATAATTGTGATTCTCCTTTTCACATGTATTTCTTGATGGTGGCCAGCCGCGCCTTGAGCTCATCAACGGAGCGGCCTTCGGGTACTGCGGGTTCGGGGTCCTGCTGCGGCTTTGTCTTTTCCGCGATCTTGTTGAACAGAGCATTTGCGACAGCCCGGCTGGAAAACGCATAGGCGACAGCCTCTTCGGGTGCCTTCTTCTCATCCTCCAGCATTCCATCAGCAAACCCGAGCTCGATTGCCTTCTTGGCGTTCATCCAAGTCTCCGCATCCATGAGATGGGACAACTTGGAGCGGGACAGGTTGGTTTTGATCTCGTAGGCGTTGATGATGCTCTCCTTAACCTCTTCCAGCATTTCAATAGCCTTTGCCATATCCGTGTGATCGCCATAGGCGATGGTGGCGGGATTATGGATCATCATGAGCGCTGTCGGTGCCATGAGCACCTTGGTACCTGCCATAGCGATGACAGAAGCCGCCGAAGCTGCAATGCCGTCAATCATGACCGTGACATCGCCTTTGTAGTCCATGAGCATGGAATAGATCTGGCTGGCCGCAATGCAGTCTCC
>ONXY01000126.1 GCA_900321945.1 uncultured Eubacteriales bacterium
CCGCGTCTTTTTCTTTTTCAATGACATCGACCGTATACCCGAACCGTTCCGCGCATTCTTCCAGAAACTGCGGCGTACCCGCGCGTTCCCTTCCGAACCGGAAGTCCGAACCGACGACAAGGGCCTCCGCGCGCATCCTGCCGACAAGGATATCCGTTATAAAATCTTCCGCGGACGTGGACCGGATCTCCTCGGTAAACGGACATTCCGCCAGCAGGTCGACATTCCGTTCCCGCAGGTATTCCGCGCGCTCTTCGTTCGTCATCAGCATCCCGCCGCCGCGCGTCCCCAGCCGGACCTGCGGCGAAATCGAAAAGGTAAATACCGCCGCCTGCAGGCCGCGGTGCCGCGCAATCTCATGTACACGTGCCAGCAGTTTCCGGTGTCCTCTGTGGACGCCGTCAAATTTCCCGAGCGTTACGACGCAGGGAATGTCCGACCGGATATCTGCCAGATCTTTCAGATATTTCATAGTCTGCTCTCATTCGCCTCACGGCTGGTCTTCATACAGAAAATATTTTGGAAAAAACATGCTGCTCTTCAGCCTGTACTCATAGATCCCGAGAAATGTCCCGCAGGAATCATACAGCCGGACCGCGCAGCCGCAGCCGGGATCCATGCGGCATAAGCGCGCTTCGATCCCGTTCCCGTTATGCGCGGGCCGGTCTGCTTCAGGCGCCGTGCTGCCGGCGGGCAGTTCTTCGAAAAAACGGTCCGGCGGCAGAAGAAACCTCTCCGGATCGCCGGCCTGTACGGAAGCTTCGATCTCGGAAAGCGTATGGGCTTCTTCGATCCGGAACTGTCCGACCCTTGTCCGGGTCAGCGTTTCCATACATCCCCCGCAGCCCAGCTGTTTTCCGACATCATGGCAGAGCGTACGGATATAGGTACCCTTTGAACAGGTGACACGCAGTTTGACCCGCGGCAGATCCAGGGCAAGGACCTGCAGTTCATCGATCCGGACCGGAACCGGCTTTCTTTCCGCCGTGATCCCTTTTCTGGCCAGTTCATACAGCTTCCGGCCGTCCTGCTTTTTCGCTGAATACATCGGCGGGATCTGCTCATAGCCGCCCGCAAAGCCCGCCAGAACTTCCCGGACTTCCTCTTCCCGGCAAGTCACTTCCCGCTCTGCGAGAACCGTTCCGGAAAGATCCTGCGTATCGGTCTCGATCCCCAGAAGCAGGGTCGCTTCATAGGTCTTGTCTTTTCCGGAAACGGCGTCGGCCAGCCGCGTCGCCTTTCCCAGACAAACCGGAAGGACGCCGACCGCATCCGGATCCAGCGTCCCCGTATGGCCGATCTTCTTCTGGTGCAGGATGCCGCGCAGCTTCGCTACGACATCATGTGATGTAAAACCGGCTTCTTTATATATGTTGATGATTCCGCTGATCATGTTCCTTAAACCGTTCCTGAAAGGGACTTCCTGCCGTATGAAACGACACGGTCTCCCTGTTTACAGAATGCCGGCAAACGCCCGGATGACCGTATCCTCTGCGTTTTCCCGGGTCCCGGTGATTGTACAGCCGGCCGCGCGCACATGGCCGCCTCCGCCGAACTCCCGGGCGATCAGGCTGACGTCCGCCCGCAGGCGGGACCGGAGACTGACCTTCCAGACGCCGCTTTCCTGCTCATACAGAAAGGCAGCCGCTTCGGCGCCGACCGTATTCCGCAGCTCGCTGACGATCCCTTCCATATCTTTGGATTCCACACCGTACCGCAGCATATCCTGCCGGCCGGCAGTCCCCAGGATCAGTTTTCCGTCATACAGGACCCGGCTTTCTTCCAGGACCTTTCCCATGATCCGGTGCTGCGCGTCCGTTTTCTGATATACGGATTCATCCAGTATCTTCGGGAAATCGATCCCTTTATTCATCAGATCCGCCGCGATCCGCATCGTCTGCGGAGACGTGCAGGAATACTGGAAAACGCCGGTGTCGTGCGCGATCCCCGTATACAGGGCTTCCGCGCATGCTTTCGAGATCTTATCCGGATTCAGAAATCCGTATACCACCTCACAGGCGGAGCTTGCCTCAGGGCGGTTGAAAAACCAGGTATAGCTGCCGGTATTCGTGACGTGATGATCAAAGCACAGCGTCTTTTCCGTCCGTTCCGCC
>ONXY01000152.1 GCA_900321945.1 uncultured Eubacteriales bacterium
CTCTGCGGATCGTCGTATTCATAGAAATCCGTTTCGTAGTTCTGAACCAGATAGGCCCGCCGGCCCGCTCTCGGGAAGCCGCGGACGTATTCCACCGTCGTCCACATGGTCGCCACCATCAGATCGTAGCCGGCCAGATTCGCGTAGCTCCCGTCCGAATAGGCGATACAGGAGAAAGAATGCCCGAATTCTTTCCAGACCGGCTGTTTATAGTCCCGGACCAGGATATCCACGTTCCATCCCGCGTCCTGCAGGAAGCACGCGTGGCGGAGCGCCACCATGATGCCGCCGCTGATTTCGCCGGAGGGCAGGACGAACGCCGCGTGCGGCGCGCGGACCTCTTCATAGATCTTCCGTATGTTTCCGGCGTTCGCGGTCGTTACGCAGTGCGCCCGGCAGTACTGATACGCGTTCTCCGCCACTTCCAGCCGTTTCTCCCTGTCGCGCACCGCTCTCGTCAGAACGTCGTACCACTCGTCGTCCGAAGCGAGAAAGCCCGTTACGCCGTCCTGAATCAGTTCCGAAAACGCGCCCATTCTGCTGGCGGCCGTCGCCACCTTGACCAGAGAGGCCTCCACCCATTTGTTTTCCGATTTCGCTTCATTGAAGACGGTTCCCTCGGTCGGCGCCAGACTGATATCCGTTCCGGCGATGACCTCGGGCAGCGTTTCCCAGTCGGAGAACGGTTTCCGGATAATCCGGTCCGCGTATGCCTCCAGCTCCTTCGGAAGGTCCAGCAGACCCATCAGCAGCAGTTTAACCCGGGGATTCTCGTCCAGCACCCGCGTCACCGCCGGGCGGATCATCTCAAAGTCGGCGTTGTGCGTCAGCGTCCCGCTGAAATAGCCGATGATAACTTCCTCCCGGTCCGGATTCCGGTTTTCCTTTTCCTTCCGCCAGGCCGCCTCGCTGAGCCTGACCATCTTCTCGGAAGCGCAGTTCCGGTTGATGAACACCGGGGACAGGATTTTCTCCATTTCCGTCTGCAGCCGGGTCGTCGTCGTGGTCGCCGCCTCGCACATCCGCAGCGTCGTTCCGTAGCGCGTTACGCCTTCGTCGTACAGCGCCCGCTCCTCGCGGCTGAAAGCCTGCACGGCCGGAATCGCGTCCGTGTAGGCCGTGTCCACCACGAGATCGTCGATGTCAAACAGAACCCTTTTGTTCAGCGCCTTGGCCTGACGGATCGCTTCCCCGACGCGCTCCGTATAGGGGCAGCGGTAAAAAACAATGATATTCGCCGAAAGAACGGATTCCGCTCCGCAGGCTTCATAGAATATTTCGCTGACCGTGTATCCCGCCGCCTGAAGCTGCTCCTTCTGATGCAGCACGCGGTACCGGTAGGGATGCGGCGCCTGTTCCGGCGGGCATCCGTTGACGAACAGCACGTCCGTCACGGTCCGGATCGGCGCGCTGTATTCATGATCCTGCGCTTCCCCTTTGAAGATGATCCGGTTCACTCCCGCCCTGACCATCCCGCGGAACCCCTCGTCCCGCCAGGCTTTCAGAAGCTTATACGTCCACCGCAGCGCTCTTCCCATGTTGTTTTTCCCTCTGTGTTCATATTCCTGTACGGTCTGTATGATTCCGTCGTTCCTTTTCCCGTCCGGTTTCCGCGAGGTTCTTCAGGCTGAAATCCTCCCGGCGCAGCGTCAGATTCGGATTGTAATAGGGATCCCCTTCCGCCGTTTCCTCCGCCCATTTCTCCCGGAAACGCACCGCTTCCTTTTCGAAGCGTTCCCTCTTCTCTCCCGTTTCATCGGAGCCCCGGCTTCTGGATTCGTAATGATATAATTCGGCAAAGGGGGTAAATACGACCAGATACCCCTTCTGCCGGATGCGCATGCACAGATCCACGTCGTTGAAGGCAATCCGGAACGATTCGTCCAGGCCGCCCGCCTCTTCATACACATGTCTCGGAACCATCATGCACGCGCCGGTTACCGCGGACAGGTTCTGCGCCGCCGCCATTCTGTAAAGGTATCCCGGTTCTCCCCGCCTGAACCAGCGGTGGGAATGCCCCGCCGCCGCGCCGAGCCCGACAATGACGCCGGCGTGCTGTACGGTATCGTCCGGATAATACAGCATACAGCCCACCGCGCCGACGTCCTTTCTCTGCGCGAACATGATCATCTCCTCCAGCCATTCCGGAGTGATGACCTCCATGTCGTTGTTCAGCAGGAGCAGATAATCCCCGGCGGCAAAGGAAACGCCGTAATTGCATACCGCCGAAAAGTTAAATCCGCCTTCCCGCACCACGACGCGGATCCGGGGATCCTCGGCCGCGATCTCCCTGTAATAGTCGAAAGTCTCTTTTTCCCGGCTGTTGTTTTCAACGATGATGATTTCCCAGTCTTTCCATGTCGTTTTTTCCCGTATGGAATCAATGCACTTCCTCAGATCCCCGCTGTGATCCATGTTCGGAATCACAATCGATATCTTCGGCTTCCCCTGAATCCTGTAGCGTATCCTGTATATGCCGGCAAAGGAGGAGGCCGTGACTTCTCCTTCCAGCCCGACCCTCTTCAGATGATCCTCAAGCGCCTTTTTTCCCGTCTCATCCGTGCGGGGACCGGCGGAAGCGGCGGAGCTTCCGGAATCCGGACAGCGTCTCCGGAAATACAGCGCCTCCGGAATGTGAACAATTTCATCCGCTTTTTCCGTCAGCCGCAGAATCAGATCATACTCCCGGCATTCGCC
>ONXY01000113.1 GCA_900321945.1 uncultured Eubacteriales bacterium
TGCGCAAAACGCGGCATCCTGCGGCATTAGGAGGCATCTTGTACCAGTGATCAAAATCTTATTTATCTGCCACGGCAATATCTGCCGGAGCGCGGCGGCGGAGGCTGTACTCCGTCAGATGATCCGGGAGAAGGGGATCCGGGGGATCGGGGCGGAATCGGCCGCGGCCACCCGGGAGGAGATCGGGAACGATATCTATCCGCCGATGAAGAAGGCGCTGCGGGAGAAGGGATACGTCTGCGAACCGCACGCGGCCCGGCAGACGGTCCGGCAGGACTACGGACGGTTCGATCTGCTGATCGGCATGGACACGGAGAACCTGATGGACATGAGACGGATCTACGGCGGGGATCCGGAGGGAAAGATCTCCCTGCTCAGAAGCTGGGCGGGGGAGCCGGGAATGGAAATCGACGATCCCTGGTATACCCGCGATTTCCGGGGCGCGCTGGCCCAGATCGAGGCAGGATGCAGGGGACTGCTGGAAAAGCTTGCGCGGCGGGCTGAATTCACAGGACGCGGTTATCGTGCTATAATAGCGCAATGATAAAGGCGAGGAGGTCTCAGCCATGAAAGAAATCAGAAGAACCGTCCGCGCGGCGGCGATGATCCTGGCGCTGCTGATCGCAGGAACAGCCCTGGGCGGGGGAACGATCGACGTTCCGGCCATCCGGGAGAACGCGCTCGGGATCGACCCGATCCCGCCCCGTACGGAAACCAACAGGGAGCCGGAGATCCAGGTTCACAACGGCGAAATCAGCCGCGACGGGCAGACCGACAGCTACTGGGTGACCATGCCGTACGACGGGCGCCTGAGGGCGGAAATCTCGGAGCTGTACAGCGGTAAGGCCGTGACCCTTCTGATCCTGGACAGGCTCGGGCAGAAGGTGGTATCGGACGGTTACTGTGAAAACGGAGAGGGCGTCACGGCGAAAGACCTGAAGGCGGGGGACAGATATGAGATCCGGGTGGAACAGAACACCGGGTACAGCTCCTATCAGCTGACCATCGGACTGCCCGGGGAAGCAATGGACGTATCCGGCCTGACGGAGGTCTCGGACCGCATTTTCTTTACGGACCAGCGGAACGTTTATACCTTCACGGTGCCGCGGGACGGGCGGTACCGGTTTGAACTGTTCGACATGATGAAGGGCTTTGCGCCGGAAATGCGGGTGTTCGACCGGCTGGGGGAAGAGACCGCCGGCGACGGCTACTGCGAGAATCATGAGGGCGTCACGCTGAGGGATCTGAAAGCGGGCGAAACCTATCAGGTGCAGGTCCGCCAGGGAACCGGAACGGGTGATTACAGGATGCTGATCGGACATCAGAAGGAGACCGCCGACGTGTCGGCTCTGACCCTGGTTTCAGACAGCATCGAATACACGGACCAGCGGAACGTGTACTCTTTCACAGTGCCGCGGGACGGCCGCTACCGCTTCGAGCTGTACGACATGATGAAGGGCTTCGCGCCGGAACTGAAGGTTTTCGACCGGCTGGGGGAGGAAACCGCAGGCGACGGCTACTGCGAGAACCACGAGGGCGTCACGCTGAAAAATCTGAAGGCGGGCGAAACCTATCAGATACAGGTTCGTCAGGGAAGCGGAACCGGGAACTACCGGATGCTGATCGGGCATCAGAAGGAACCCGTGAACGTTTCCGCGGGAACGGCCGTCCGCGACAGCGTGGAGTACAACGATCAGCGCAACGTTTATCTGCTGGAGGCGGAGAGAGACGGCGGCGTAACGATCCGGGCGGAGGGCCTCATGAGCCAGACGGCGCTGGCGGTCCGGGTCACGAACGAGCTTCTGGAGGAAATCGGATCCGACGGATACTTCACCAACGGCGAGGAAATCACCGTCCGGAACGTCAGCCGGGGAAGCCGTATTCAGATCGAAGCGATTCAGAACACGGGATTCGGCAGCTACACACTGATGATCGAGTGACGGACGGAGAGGCCCGGAAAGGAGAAAACCATGTGGATCAGGGAGATCTCGGTGGGCCCCATCGGAACCTGCTGCTATCTGGCGGGGGACGATAACCGGAACGACTGCGTGGTAATTGATCCGGGCGGGGAGGCGGACAGGATCCGGAAGGCGGCGGAGGGCCGCAAAATCGCGGCGATTCTGCTGACCCACGGGCATTTCGACCATATCGGAGCCGTGAGGGAACTGATGACGGAAGGGGTACGGCTGTTCGTTCATCCTCTGGACCGGAAAATGCTGTCCGACTCCACGCTGAACGCGGGGCTTCCGCTGATGCACTTTCCCGTCACCGCGCCGGAACCGACGGACCCCGTGGCGGAGGGGGAGGAACTGCATCTGGCGGGTCTGACGATCCAGGTGCTTCACACACCCGGACATACGCAGGGAAGCGTGTGCTACCGGATCGGGGACGACCTGTTTACGGGGGATACGCTGTTCGAATTCGGCTGGGGGCGGACGGATCTTCCGGGAGGCAGCGAGGAGGATATGGCCGCTTCCCTGAACCGGCTGATCCCCCTTGCGGAAAAGCTGACCATTCATCCAGGGCACGCGTAAGCGTCAGAGGCCGACGGAAAGACCGGCCGCTTCTGACCAAAATGAAGAGACGCCGCGGACAAAACGCAATTTCTGCGCGACGGACGCGGCGCTTTCTGTATTCGGCTATCTAATGAAAGGATGTCTTTTTTACGGCTCTTTTTTCCAAAAAGATTGCAAAAAGAACGCAATTATGATAAATTAGCTGAGTACTTTTCGGAACAGAAGGTTTTTTCATTGTATTTCCGCGGCGGACGCCGCTGAAATAAAAAAAACAGGAGGCGAATGTCACTATGAAGAAGACCCTTTCTCTGCTGCTTGCGCTGTGCATGCTGCTGAGCGTGACCGCTGTTTTCGCGGAAAACGCCGGCGACGTGCCGCTGGTCGTGGCGACCAGCGCCCTGTCTCAGAAGTTCAGTCCGTTCTTCGCGGACACGGCTTATGACCAGGACGTGGTAAACCTGACCCAGATCAGCATGATGACCACCGACCGCGTCGGCGGCATCATCTATAACGGGATCGAAGGCGAGACCATTCCGTACAACGGAACGGACTACACCTATTACGGAACCGGCGATCTGACCGTCAATTACGACGAGGCTTCCGACATCACGACCTACGGGTATAAGATGCGGAACGACCTGAAGTTCTCCGACGGAGAGCCCGTGACGATCGACGACGTCATCTTCACTTATTACGTGTACCTGGATCCCGCCTACAACGGATCCACCACGCTGAGCAGCTATGATATCCTGGGCCTGCAGGCCTACCGGACCCAGATTCCGGAAGCCAGCCTGGAAGAGGTTACCGCCATCGCCAACGGCGTGAAGGCTGCCTTCATCGCCAACGGCGCCGGCTACACCGTGACCGAGGCCGACGGCTTTACCCAGGAGATTTACGACAATTACGCCAACGCCGTGACCGCGCTGTGGAAGGAAGACCTGCAGGGCATCGTGGACTATGTGTACGCGAACTATGGTCCGGATTACGCCGAGCAGGTCACCGGCAAGACCTTTGAGGAAGTCGGAGCGTCCGACGCCCTGAAGATCTTCCTGGCCGGCAACCTGTGGGGATTCGCGATCGAGAATCCGGAATGCACCATGGACGACCTGTACAATTCCGCCAGCACCAAGTACGGCGGAGACTTCGAAGCTTATCTGGGCGCCGGTGAATCCGCGACCGGAACCACCGCCGACGCGATCAACAACGAGCTGATGAGCGCCGCCGCCGCCGCCGCGGGCGTGGACACCTCCGCGGGCGTGCCGAACGTGGCCGGCATCAAGCGCATCGACGACTACAGCATGGAAGTGCAGGTCAAGGGCTTCAGCGCCCCCGCCGTGTACAGCATCCTGGGCCTGTCGATCACTCCTCTGCACTACTACGGCGATCCCGCCCAGTATGACTACGCGAACAACAAGTTCGGCCATCCCTTCGGCGATCTGAGCCTCGTGCAGAGCAAGAACGACGCTCCTCTGGGCGCCGGCCCCTACAAGTTCGTGAAGTATGAGAACCGCGTCGTGTACTACGAAGCGAACGAGAACTACTTCCTGGGCGCTCCCAAGACCAAGAGCTTCCAGTACAAGGAAACCAACGCGGCTGAAGTCGCTTCCGCCGTGCAGACCGGCACCGCCGACGGCGGCGAGATGACCGGCAGCAAGACCAACTTCGAGATGCTGCGCTCCTTCAACGACAACGGCGAAGTGACCGGCAACGTCGTGACCACCTACTCCGTGGCCAA
>ONXY01000306.1 GCA_900321945.1 uncultured Eubacteriales bacterium
CCCAGGTTCATAATCAGCAGAACGATGATGGTGGAGCGGATGCCCGGAAGCGTGATATGCCAGATCTTCCGCAGCCGGCTCGCGCCGTCCACCTCGGCCGCCTCGTACAGCTCGGGGCTGATTCCGGTGAGCGCCGCCAGGTAGATGATCGTGTTCCATCCGCATTCCTTCCAGATGCCGAGCACAATGTACATGGCCCGCCAGTTCGATTCCGTCCCGAGGAAGGGAATCGATGTCCCCATCAGCTTGTTGATCATGCCGTCGTTCGTGGCGAACAGGCGGAGGGAAATGCTGGAGATGATGACCCAGCTCAGGAAGTGGGGAAGGTACAGCACGGTCTGCGTGATCCGCTTGTACTTCGGGAACGCAAGCTCGTTCAGCAGCAGCGCCATGATGATCGGCATCGGCGTTCCGATCACCAGATCCAGCAGATTCAGGAAAATCGTATTGAAAAGGGCGGACTGGAAGTTTTTATCCTGGAAGGCCTTGATAAACCATTCGAAGCCGTTTTTCTGAGCCCAGGGAACCTGCCACGGGGGAACCAGAATGTTGTTTTTCTTGAAGGCGAGCAGGATATAGCTCATCGGCGTGTAGCGGAAAACAAGAAAGAAAGCGAGGGGAAGAATCAGCAGGAGGTACAGCGTCCAGTACCTGCTCAGGTAAACGCTCCACGGCATCTTCCGGGCGGGAGCGTTCCTGCTTAAGGAAGCCTGTTTTACGTTACTCAATCGGCATCTTCCTTTCTGAGGCTCTGACGGAGAGGCTTTTCTGTTTTTTTCCGCGGACCGCCGGACAGGATCAGCCGGGGCCCACATCAACCTGATTGTATTATACAGCCGAGATTTCACTGCTTCCATGCAAATATTGCTGAAAAGTATGCAAATCCTGTCCGGCAATTTCCTTTTCTTTTCGGGCGCTTTCGTTTTGAAAAAGAAGCTTGACTTTTGGGCCCGGCTTCCGTATACTTAGAAAGCTGCTTTAGCGGTTCCGGGGTGTCCCCGGGATGGGGATCAGCCCTGTTAACGACTTAGACAGAGGAGTGTTGGAAAATGTTCCGTACGTATCAGCCCAAAAAGCGTCAGCGCAGCAAGGTGCACGGATTCCGCGCCCGCATGGCGACCAAGAACGGCCGTCGTGTTCTGGCTGCCCGCCGCCGCCGCGGCCGCAAGGAACTGACGGTGTGACCGGCGCCGTCCAGCCGCGCGTTCGACTGTGGATCAGGCCCGCCTTCATCGATTGAGGCGGGCCTTTCCTGATAAGGGAGATTTCCCGGGAACAGACCGGAGAAAGGGACAATGGAGAGACAGTATCGGCTGAAAAAAAACCGGGCGTTTCAGTATGTCTACCGCCGCGGACATTCTGCCGCCTGCCGTGATCTGGTCATGCTCTTCGCCAGAGGGCGGGAGCTGAAGGTCGGGTTTTCCGTCAGCAAAAAAGTGGGCAA
The DNA here is from genome assembly GCA_900321945.1 of uncultured Eubacteriales bacterium. The sequence goes on from ONXY01000306.1 coordinate 1,445, forward strand.
CGCGGTTACCAGGAACAAAATCAAGCGCCGCCTGCGGGAATGCTTCCGGCCCTGTCTGGGGGACGTGAAAACCGGCCTGTACGTAATCGTCGCCAGACCTTCAGCCGCAAAGGCCACCTTCCGGAGCCTTCAGAAGGACGTGCGCTATCTGCTGAAAAAGCAGGGAGCGCTGAAGGAAGGGAATCGCGCCGAATGAAAAAGTTTCTTCTCGCCCTGATCCGGTTCTACCAGAAAGTCCTGAGCCCCCGGAAGAGGATGCCCGCCTGCCGGTATTTTCCCACCTGTTCCCAGTACGCCGTGACCGCCGTCGAGCGGTACGGAGCCTGGAAGGGCGGCAGAATGGCCCTGTGGCGGCTTCTTCGGTGCAACCCCTTCAGCCGGGGAGGGTATGATCCTGTTCCCGCGGATCTGTATACCATGATAAGGAGGGAATAACCAAGAATGAACGAAGCGCTTTTCAACTTTCTGTCCTGGATCAACTCCTGGGCAGGCAGCTGGGGATGGTCGATGGTCATTTTCACCATCCTGATCCGCGCCGTGCTGACGCCCCTGGACATCCGGAGCAGAAGCGGCATGCGCAAAACCGCCTCCCTGCAGCCCAAACTGACGGAACTGCAGAGGAAGTATGCCAACGACAAGGAAAAGCTGAACCAGAAGACCGCGGAGCTCTATAAAAAGGAAGGGGTCAATCCCATGAGCAGCTGCCTGCCGCTGCTTCTGACCTGGCCCGTCCTGATTATCGTGTTCTCCGCCATGCGCACCGTCGCCAACCAGGAAATCCTGGATCAGGTGACGGAAATCCTGAACAATCAGACGCCCACCATGGAGCCCTTCCTGTGGATCCGGAACCTGTGGATGCCCGACAGCCTGTTCAGCCCCGCCTGGCCGGATCTGAACACCCTGCGCCAGATTCCCGGCGACCTGTGGACCAGATGGTTTACGGGGCTGGGTGAGAACATGCCCGCACTGCTTCAGAATCTGAACCTCACCGCGGAAAGCTTCAGCAACGCCAGCCTGACCGCCACCGTCCAGGCGATTCAGACCGCCATGACGGAGGGCAACGCGGCCTATGCCGAGGCCATCAGCGTGAACGGCGGATGGACTTTCAACCTTCTGATCGCCAAGCTGTCGCTGGTGAACGTTTACAACGGCTACATGATCCTGCCCATCCTGAGCGCCGTGACGCAGGTGGTCATGACGAAGATCACCAGCGGCCAGCAGCCCCAGACGGCGGGCAACGACCAGGCTGCCGCCACGGGCAAAATGATGACCTGGTTCTTCCCCATCTTCTCCCTGGTGATCTGCTTCCAGTACAGCTCCGCTTTCGCCCTGTACTGGGTGACCGGCAACCTGGTGATGATGGTGCAGACGGTTCTGATCAACAAGTATCTGGACAACCGTGATGAAAAGGCAAAGACTGCCGGAGAGGGTACGGTGAAATAAATGAGAAATTACGAGGCGTCCGCCAAAACGGTGGAAGAGGCGATAGAGCTGGGCCTGCGCGAGCTCGGCGTCAGCATCGGGGACGTGGAATACCAGGTGATCGAGGAAGGAAGCAAGGGCCTGTTCGGCCTGTTCGGATCCAGGCTTGCCAAGGTCCGTCTGACGGTGAAGGAAGAAGAGGAGGATCCGCTGGACGGGCTGATGGATGAGGAGGAAAAGCCCGCGCAGCAGGCAAAGAAGCCCGCGTCCGCTCCGGCCGCCCGGAAACCCCGTCAGGAAAAGCCCGCGGCGCAGGAGGAAAAAAAGCCCGAGGCCGGGAAAAAGCCCGAATCCGAAAAGAAATCCGAGCCTGATAAAAAAGAGGAGCGCCGGCCCGCGCCGGTGAAGCGGACGGCTCCGAAGAAGACGGAAAAGAAGCCCGCGGAAGCTCCGGAAGTTCCCGCCGCGGAAGAGGAAGAGGCCGGGACACAGGAACCCGAAGAGATCAGGGCCCTGGAAAAACCCGAAATTACAGTCATTCCCGAAGATCAGCTGGATCCGGAAAGCGCCGCCGGCGTGGCGAAGGCATTCCTGCAGGAGATTACCCGGCTGATGGGCGTCGAGGTCGGCATTGAAATGGGAACCGACGCAGAAGGCAACGTGTACGCCTCCATGACCGGCGACACCCTGGGGATCCTGATCGGACGCAGGGGAGAGACGCTGGACGCCCTGCAGTATCTGACCAGCCTGAAGGTGAACCGCGGCCGGGAAGGCTACACCCGCGTGACCCTGGATACGGAAAACTACCGGGCGCGGCGTGAGGACACCCTGATCCGTCTGGCCAACAGGATGGCCAACCGCGCGACGCGCACGGGCCGCCGGGTGAGCCTGGAACCCATGAACCCCTACGAGCGGCGGGTGATCCACTTCGCCCTGCAGGCGAACGAAGGCGTTAACACCCACTCGGAAGGCGACGAGCCCAACCGGCATGTGGTCATCACGGTGAAGAAGTGACAGGAGGCGAGCAAGCTCATGCTGGATATCAATCTGCTCCGGACCGATCCCGAAAAGGTCCGGGAAAACATCCGTAAAAAGTTCCAGGATCAGAAACTGCCCATGGTGGACGAGGTCATTCAGTTCGACCGGGACTACCGGGCGGCTCAGCAGCAGGCCGACGCTCTGCGCAATCAGCGGAAGCAGAAGAGCAAGATGATCGGCGGCATGATCGCGAAGGGAAAGACGGAGGAGGCCGAGGCCCTGAAGGCGGAGGTCGCCGCGCTGGCGGAGGAGCTGGAAGCGCTCGAACAGAAGGAAGAGGAGCTGAAGGCGGAGATCCGGAAGCGGATGCTGGTGATCCCCAACATCATCGACGATTCCGTTCCCATCGGCCGGGACGACAGCGAAAACGTGGAGATCCAGCGGTACGGCGAGCCTGTCGTGCCGGAGTGGGAAGTTCCCTATCACGTGGATATCATGGAGCGCCTGCAGGGCATCGATCTGGATTCCGCCCGGGAAACCAGCGGAAACGGTTTCTATTACCTGATGGGGGACATCGCCCGGCTGCACAGCGCCATTCTGTCCTACGCCCGGGACTTTATGATCGACAGAGGCTTCACGTATGTGGTACCGCCCTTCATGATCCACGGGAACGTGGTGACGGGCGTCATGAGCTTCGCCGAGATGGAGAACATGATGTACAAGATCGAGGGCGAGGATCTGTACCTGATCGGCACCTCGGAGCACAGCATGATCGGCAAGTTCATCGACAGCATCCTGGACGAGGAGACGCTGCCGAGAACCCTGACCAGCTACAGCCCCTGCTTCCGCAAGGAAGTCGGCGCCCACTGCATCGAGGAACGGGGCGTATACCGCATCCATCAGTTCGAGAAGCAGGAGATGATCGTGGTCTGCAAACCGG
>ONXY01000127.1 GCA_900321945.1 uncultured Eubacteriales bacterium
CCGACCCCGTGGAGACCGCCGGAATAGGCGTAGTTCTCGTTGTTGAATTTCCCTCCGGCGTGAAGCACGGTAAAGATAACCTGCACGCCGGGGACGCCCATTGTGGGGTGCGTGTCCACGGGCATGCCGCGGCCGTTGTCGAAAACGCTGGCGGATCCGTCCCTGTGCAGCGTTACCTGCACCTCGGAGGCGTAGCCGTTGGAGGCTTCGTCAATGGCGTTGTCCACAATCTCCCAGAGCAGATGATGCAGCCCCCGGGAGGAGGTGGTGCCGATGTACATGCCGGGGCGCATCCGTACGGCCTCCAGACCTTCCAGAACCTGGATGTTTCCGGCGTTATAGGTTTGCGATGCCAAATAACCACTCCCTGCGGGCGGACGGACCGCCCGGTAATCGTTTCCGGATAATAATACCACAGAATGTGGTTAAATGGAAGGGATGGCACAAAAAGTAGTTTTCCGGCGTTCCTTCATGATTCAAAAAAATGTTGGCAAAAGTGTTGACAAAGAGTAAGGTTGGTGATATTGTATGCATGACGGTTAGCACTCAACACGGATGAGTGCTAACAAGAAGGAGACCGCGAAGGAATAAAGCGGCTCTCCCGGGAAACGCGGAAGAAAGGAGAGGGCCGTATGGAGATGGACGAGCGGAAGCTGAAGATTCTGCAGGCCATCATAGACGACTACATTCTGACCGGCGTGCCGGTCGGTTCCAGAACCATCAGCCGGAAATACGACATGGGCCTTTCCTCCGCCACAATCCGGAACGAGATGAGCGACCTGGAGGAGCTGGGTTATCTGGATCAGCCTCATGTGTCCGCCGGCCGGATTCCCAGCGCGAAGGCATACCGCCTGTATGTGGACAGTCTGATGAAGACGGGAAGGATCCGGGACGACAGCGTCGAGACCGTAGGCCGTCATTTCAGCGGACGGGTTCATCAGATGGAGGATGTGATCGACCACGCGGCCAGCGTGATCTCCGCGCTGACGAAGTACACCGCGGTGGTTCTTCCCCCCAAAGGGAAGCAGCCCCGGATTCAGACCGTGCAGCTGGTTTCGGTGTCGGCTGATTCGGCGCTTGTGGTCGTGGTCACGGACGCCGGCATCGTACGGGACAGCACCATCCGCGTATCCGCCGGAATGGACAGCGATACGCTGTACGCCATATCCAGGGCCATCACGGAGACGCTCCGCGGGCATACGCTGGCCGAAGCCTGTGAGATCCTGCCGGGAATGATCGGAAGGATGCAGGAGAACGAAGAGCTTCTCAGAAGCCTCTACGGATTCCTGAACGACAGCAGAGAATCCCCGAGGAAAACGCATGTCGCCGTAGGCGGAACCAGCAATATGCTGAGCTATCCCGAATACAGCGACGTGGAAAAGGCGCGCAGCTTCCTGAGCCTGATGGAAACCCGCGACAGGCTGGCGAGCATCATCGACGGGAACGGCGAGATGGCTTTCACGGTCCGGATCGGACCGGAGACCGGCGTGCCGGAGATGGCCGACTGTTCTATTGTGACCGCGACTTACTCCACCCGCGGCGGTCAGCAGGGGACCATCGGAGTGATCGGCCCGACACGGATGCAGTATTCCCGCGTAATTTCCATCCTGAACGTCATGGGGCATCAGCTTACGGATCTGTTCAGCGGGGGAGATGATAAAGAATGAAAAAGAGGAAAAGCAAGATGAATCCAGAGGAGAAACCCGTGACGGAGGAACCGGTTCAGGAAGAAGAACCGGAAAACGCCGGCGGGGCGGAGGAAAAGCCCGAAGCGGACGGACAGGAAAAGGAACCGGAGAACCGGGAACTGGAAGAGGCCAAAGCCAGCGCCGCGGAATACCTGGCCCTGGCGCAGCGGGTGCAGGCTGATTTTGAGAACTTCCGCAGAAGGAACGAAAGCGTGCGGGCCGACAGCTTCGCGGAAGGCAGGCGGGACGTGGCGGCCGCAATGCTTCCGGTCCTTGACAATCTGGAGCGCGCGGCGGACGCCGCCTCGGCCAGCGCGGACGAAGCGATGAAAAACGGCGTGGATCTCGTTCTGAAACAGATGAACGAGGTTTACAGGAAGCTGGACGTGCATCCCATTGACCGGACGGGCGAGAAATTCGACCCGAACCTGGAGAACGCGATTCTGCAGGGAACCCCGGAGGACGGGGAACCGGGCACGGTGTGCCAGGTGCTGCAGAAGGGGTACCGGATGGGGGACAGGATCCTTCGCCATGCGATGGTGAAGGTCGTACCCGAATAAACAGGACAGCAAGTCCGGAAGAACCGCTGCGGAGCGGGGTGAGCCGGACCGGACTAAAAACGGATGAATCAAGAGAAACGGAGGAAAAAACAATGAGTAAGATTATCGGAATCGACCTGGGAACCACCAACAGCTGCGTGGCCGTCATGGAAGGCGGACAGCCCGTCGTGATCGCCAACGCCGAGGGCAGCAGAACCACGCCTTCCGTGGTCGCATTCACCAAAGACGGAGAGCGCCTGGTCGGTCAGGTCGCCAAGAGACAGGCGGTTACCAATCCGGACCGCACGGTGATTTCCATCAAGAGGGAAATGGGAACCAGCCACAAGGTATCCATCGACGGGAAACAGTATACCCCCCAGGACATCAGCGCCATGATCCTCAGCAAGATGAAGGAGACGGCCGAAAGCTATCTGGGAGAAAAGGTGACGGAAGCGGTTATCACCGTGCCGGCCTACTTCAACGACAGCCAGCGTCAGGCCACCAAGGACGCCGGCCGCATCGCGGGCCTGGACGTAAAGCGGATCATCAACGAGCCCACCGCGGCCAGCCTGGCCTACGGCCTGGACAAGGAAGAAAACCAGAAGATTCTGGTATACGATCTGGGCGGCGGCACGTTTGATGTCAGCATCCTGGACATCGGCGACGGCGTCTTTGAAGTGCTGAGCACCAACGGCAACACCCGGCTGGGCGGCGACGACTTCGACCAGCGGATTATCGACTACGTGGCGGA
>ONXY01000182.1 GCA_900321945.1 uncultured Eubacteriales bacterium
CTCTGGCGGAAACGGTTATCCAGTCCGTTTTCCTTATACCCGCGGACTCCGGCCCGGACGAACTGCGGCGTTTTCTGGAAGGGGACCTGTCCGAAGCTCCGGACCGGCTTCGGCAGTACCAGCGGATGGAGCAGCCGCGGATCTCCTTTGCCCTGGAACCGGTTTCGGATCCGGAAAAATATGTGGTCGCGTTTCTTTACGTAACGGAAAGCGGCCGTGTGCGCTGTCTTCCGCCGGTGCCCCTGAACAGCTTCTGATCCCGCGCCGCGGGCGCCCGGCGGAATAATCGTCATCCTGTCCCCCTCGTCCGGTCCGCGCGTTCCGCGCCCGCAGGTCCTTCCCTGTTCCGGATTCATGCCGCTTTCCGTAATATGACGGCAGGCGCGCGGACCGGCGGCGTCTTTCTTTCTCTCTCCCGCGAGTCTCCGCGGAAAACAGGCGCAGCGCTTTTCCCGCGGAAAGCCGGCTGAAAAAAGCTCCGCCGGGAATAAATCCCGGCGGAGTATCATACCGCGTATAATGCGGTTCCGGCACGCGGAAGCTGAGATCGTTTCATTCCCCCGCCGTCAGAACACAGACCGAGCAGGGCGGCAGGCTGACCCGCAGTACGCCGTCTTCCCCGCGGTTCAGCAGATCGTTCCGCGTCTCCGGCCGCACGTTTGTGATCCCGGGTTCGTTGCAGGCGTCCGGTTTCGTCCCGGTCAGCACGCGCAGCTCCGCGTTCCCCCGGGCGGGAATCCCGGAGAGGAGAACGTCCGCGGCTTTTCCGGGATGTTTGTTCACCAGCGAAACCGCGAGGCTCCCGTCCGTGCTGTTCCGTGTAGCGGCAAGATCCACCTGTTCCGGCGCATGTTCCCTGCCGAACCGGTCCGCGGCTCTCATGCGGGGCGTCTCCCGCGCGAAACAGTCGATCACCTCATCCCCCATCAGCCGGGTATACAGCTCGAAAACATAGTATGCCGGACGCAGCACGATTCCTCTGTCGTAGGTGAAGATCAGGCCCCGGGTGTTGACGGCGGGTGCGAAGTTCGCCATGCCCACAATGTCCGCGTTTCGCAGCAGCATGTTCAGGAAGCATGCGCTGAAAACAGCGTCCGCCATGGTATAGGTTCTGTTGTCGTCGTTCAGATCCCGGGCCGCGATGAAGTCCCTGTCTCCCAGCGGGGCGTCGTCCACACGCGGATGGTGCCATCCCCGCAGATTCCATTCATCGTAGGCGATGCGGATCTTTTTCTCCAGCCCGTAGGCGGAAAGAAGCCCGCGGACCCGGCGCACGTCCCGGTCCAGGTCCTCCGTCCGCGCCATGCACTGTTCATATCCCGCCGGCGTGTTGTCCTGCCACAGCTCATCCCAGTATCCGTGGATGGAAATCCAGTCCATCCATCTGCCCGCGTACTTCAGCAGCTGTACGTTCCAGTCCGTGTCCGCGACCGCCGCGGCGCTGAGCTGGATGCCCGGATCCACCCGCTTCATCATCTTGGCGGCTTCCCGTACGAAGGGCCCCCACTGTTCCGCCGTCTTGGTGCCGATCTCTCCGTCCAGGTAGTTTTCGTTCCCGACGGACCAGTATTTCACGCGGTGCGGCTCCGTAAAGCCGTTTTCGATCCGGGCCCGGGCATACTGTCCTTCCCCGGGCAGGTTGCAGTATTCGACCCAGTCGCTCATCTCCTCCGGCCCGCCGCTTCCCGCGTTCGTACAGATATACGGCTCGCACCCCAGTTTCCGGCACAGCCGGATGAACTCATCCGTGCCGAAAGCGTTGCTTTCCTCCGTGCGCCAGGCCTTGTCGTAGCTGGGAATCCGCCGCTTTCCGACGCCGTTTTTCCAGTGATATGCGGAGACAAAGCATCCGCCGGGCCACCGGATCACGGGAACCCGGATCCGCCGCAGCGCTTCCAGCACGTCCACCCGGAAGCCGTCCTCATCCGCCAGAGGATTCCCCGGGTCATAGATTCCCCCGTAGATCTGCCGGTGAAAATGCTCCAGAAACTGGCCGTAAATCATCGGATTCCGGGAAAAAAGAACCCGTTCCGGGTTTATCTGAACTTTCATGCGATCATACCTCCGGTTTGTTGTCCGGGCGGAAGCGCCGCTGCCGGAAACGGCGTCCGCGGATGTGTCCGTATAAGCCCCGCTCCGGTTTTGCCGGTACAGATTATACAGGAAAACCGGCAGTCCGGCAATCTTTCGGCTTCACCCGGAAAACCTGTCTTTTTTTCTTCCGTGAATCCTGTTATAATGAAAAGAGATATGCTGAAAAGACGTCTGACAGAACCGCGCGGGGATCCCGGCAGACCGGAAAAGCGGCGCATGCCGGAACGGGCTGCCCGGCCCGGGATTTCGCGGTTGTCTTCAGAATACCGGGCGCGGACTGAGCATAAAAGGGCCCGGACAGTTGCGCGGATTTGCGGCGGGAGGAATCGTGATGGCCGGTAAAATTGGTCTGATTGCATTGAGTTCGGCGGAGAAGATCGGCGCGCGGGTCGATCAGATCCTGTCGGAATGGCGGGACGGCGGACATTTCCTGATCCCCGCGGAATGTCCCCGCTTCAGCAGCGGAGAGGGAAAATGCGTAATAGGGGAATCCGTGCGGGACAGGGACATCTATATCCTGCTGGACGTCTGCAATACGTCCCTGACATATAAGATGTTCGGTGAAACCAACCGCATGTCCCCGGACGATCATTATCAGGATCTGAAGCGGGTCATCGCGGCGTGCGGCGGCAAGGCGGACCGGATCACCGTGATCATGCCGTTCCTTTATGAAGGCCGCCAGCACCGGAAAACGGGCCGGGAATCCCTGGATTGCGCCGTCATGCTCCGGGAACTGGAACACATGGGCGTTCACAGCCTGATCACGTTTGACGCGCACGATCCGCGGATTCAGAACGTCGTGCCGCTGATGGGAATGGAGAACGTGTCTCCCGCTCTGCAGTTCACGCAGGCTTTCCTGACGGAATATGAAGATCTGGATCTGGACAGCGGGCATATGATGCTTATCGCCCCGGATGAAGGCGCTACCGGCAGGGTGGTCTTCCTGGCCTCGCTCTACGGCGTGAACATCGGCATGTTCTACAAGCGCCGGGACTATACCAGGATCGTGGACGGCGCCAATCCTGTTATTGCCCATGATTTCTGCGGAACGTCCGTGGAGGGCATGGATGTGATCGTCGTCGACGACATGATCGCTTCCGGCGGAAGCATGCTGGATACGTGCAGACAGCTCAGGGAAATGGGCGCCAGGCGCGTCTTTGTTTTCTCAACCTTCGGCCTGTTCACGGGCGGTCTCGGCCGATTTGACAGAGCCTATGCCGACGGATGGTTCGACCGGGTTTTCACCACGAACCTGATCTGGCAGAAGCCGGAGCTTCTGGAACGTGAATGGTACTTCTCCGTCAAAATGGACCGTTATATCGCGGCGCTGATCGATACGGCAAACAGAGGGAACACGCTGCACAGCCTGCTTAAGCCGGCCGGAAAAATCCGGCAGACGCTGGAACTCTACAGAAAAAGAGGAACTGACCTTCCGGCCGGCGTCTGAAGCCGGCCCGGATCGCCGCGCCGTTTTTCGGCAGCGGGGAAAGGAGTAGTGTCATGCGGATTCTTCTGACCGGTGCGTCCGGTTTCGTGGGCGGAGCTCTGCTCAGGGCTTATCCCGGTCTGATTCCCTCGCCCTCCCTGCGCGGTCTGTCGGAGGACGGGGTCCGTCGGATCGTTGAGGAATCCGGTGCGGACGCGGTGATCCATACCGCCGCCATTTCCGACATCTCCGTATGCGAAAAGCGCCCGGAGGATTCTTTTCAGGCCAACGTTCTCCTTCCGGAATACCTGGCCCGGGCCTGCGGCCCCCGGAAGCTGATCTGCTTCAGTTCCGATCAGGTCTACGGCGGGTCCGACGGCCCCGGTCCCTATTCCGAGGGTATGGAAAAGCCGGCAAACGTCTATGCGGTTCACAAGCTGGAAATGGAAAACCGCGTCCTGGCTCTTTCTCCGGACGCGGTTCTTCTCCGGGCGGAATGGATGTATGACTGGCCCGGAACGAGGCCGAACTACCTTCTCAATATCCTGCGGGCGGAAGGATCCGTCGCCTTCAGCAGCCGCCAGTACCGCGGGGTCACCTGGCTCCGCGAGGTTGCGGAAGTCCTCCCCGCCGTTCTGAATCTTCCCGGCGGAGTGTACAACTTCGGCTGTGAAACGGATCTGTCCATGATGGAAATCACCCGGGAATTTGTCCGTTTTCTCGGCCGCCCGCTTATTGTTGAAGACGCGCCGTCCCGGCACAGTCTCTGGATGGACTGCTCAAAAGCCGCGGAGCGCGCTGTCCGTTTCAGCTCCGCCCTGGACGGGCTGAAGCGCTGTGCCGCGGAGAACCGGCTGATCAGCCTGCCGGAAGAGCCGTAAAGAGTCTCCCCGTTCCTTGGTCAGGGTCTGCTCCGGTTGTCCCGGGTCATGATCTCCAGGATTTTCGCGTCTGTTTCCCGCATGCCTTCCCGGCCCAGCTCACCGATATTCCGGATGGTATTTTCGATGCCCTTTGAGAGGATTCCGTCGCCGCCGTAAAACTGTGAACCGTTCTCATACATTTCCAGGCCGAAAAGGCCGCAGTCGATCGCTGTGGAAATCTTCGCGGCGCAGGAGGGCTTTGCTCCGTCGCAGACGATTCCGCTGTCGATCGCGATCGCGTTGACGATTGTATGCGCGATCGTTTCCAGATCGTGCGTTTTCAGATAAGCCACGCCGGCGGCTGCCGCCGCGCCGGCTGTGATAGCCCCGCAGTAGGCGGACAGTTTTCCGATCGCGGATTTCAGATGAACCGCGCACAGATTCGCGAGCGCAAGCGCCCGGTAAATATCCTGTTCCCCGGCCTTCAGTTCCTTTGCGTATTCCAGAACCGGAAGGGAGACCGTAAGGCCCTGATTCCCGCTTCCGGAATTGATCACCACCGGCATCTCGCACCCGCTCATCCGGGCGTCGCTTCCCGCGGCGGCCATAGCCCGCGCCCGCGTCCGGACGCCGTTTCCGCCGGTTTCCAGCAGGATCCTGCCGACCCCGGCTCCCCAGCGGCCGCCGAGCCCCTCCCGAGCGATCGCCGTATTGCACCGGATCTGCCGGTCAAGCACGTCCTTTACGTCCCCGGTATGCAGCGAGTCCGCGTAATCAAAAATGTCCTTTATGCTGAGAAGGGACTCGTCCGTCTTCCCGCCGGATTTATCCGGTTCCGGGTTTTCAGACCAGAGCGTCTCCCCGTTTCTGGAAATCAGCGCGAGGTGCGTGTGCGTTCTGTTCAGGCGGACGTACGCTTCCTGCTCCCCGCTGAAGACGGATACCCCGATATCCAGAATATCGCACTCCTTCATCGGGGAGACGGAAACGGGCGTCGTATCCAGAAAAGCCCGGATCATGCGCTGCTGTTCCGGAGATATATGGCTGATGACCATCAGGCCGGCCGTCTCGTCTCCGGCGACAATCCCCGCGGCCGCGGCGGCGGGAATTCCCTTCAGACCGTTCGTGTTCGGAACGACGACGCTCTTCACGTTCTTGATGATATTGCCGCTCACCTGAATATCCACCCGGTCCGGAACGGCGCCGAGCACAGCGCGGGCTTTCGCCGCGCAGAAAGCGAGGGCGATCGGCTCCGTGCACCCGGTCGCCATCTGCAGTTCATCCCTCAGAATACGGCAGTATGCCTGATAAACCGGACTGCTGCGTTCCATTTGCATTCTCTCCGTTGCGCTGTATTTCAGGCGGGTTTTTCCGCCCGGTTTTCCTTGTCTGACAGTTTTTCTATTCGCCGTCCGGAAGGATACTCCTGCTTGCATATGATCGCCTTCCGGAACTCCTCCCGCGCCGCTGTCCGGCTCTTCAGGCTGTCGGACCGGAAAACCCGGAAAAGCCGGAAGGCGCGGCGTATCCGCATTTATTGCCAAAGATTCCGCCGGAGAATATAATGTATCCTGTTTCGGCATGCGCGGAAAAAGCGGCGGGCCCGCAAAGCGGAAAGGCTTTGAGGCATACAGGACGGAATCGTTCAGCCGGAAGCGGAAAGAAAGGCCGGAGGGAAATGGTATGAGTCTGAAGTTTTCGGATGACGCGTCCGGGTTTGTACTTCTTACCGACGTCGTTCCCGACGTC
>ONXY01000116.1 GCA_900321945.1 uncultured Eubacteriales bacterium
ACGGACGTGCCGGGGTATATCCCGTACGTCATCGTCAGCCGCAGACCGCTGGATATGAAATTCAGCAATCCGACGAATTACCTGAACAACGTCTATCGCGAATACCTTGAGGGGAAGCACGAGGATACGGGGACCAATCCTGCCAGAACCTGGGAGATCGGAGGCAAACAGCTGCTGGGCGCCCGGTACACCTATCATCTCGGCGAGTATCAGATCTGGCATCTTCAGCTGATCGAGATCCGCGACGGCGGCGACGTCGAGTATACCGCGAAGTATGTCGACGGGCAGGGTGACGCGACGCTGGCCGCGCTGGACGCCGCGGTGCGCTGGTATCAGGAGGACGGAGAGGGCGCGGACAGCCCGGCGGCGACGGCCGCACCCGGCGCCGGCATCCTCGAGCCGATCGCCGATCCCGGCGCGGAAGTGGATACGAAGAACGGCGTCTACTGGGCGAGGATCACCGATCTCGATCACATCCTGGACGGCGGCTTCTTTACCGCGGAGCTTTACGAGCAGGAAAAATTTGACACCGCCTCGGTCGAGGCCCTGAAGGCGGGCGACCGGGTGCGGCTGAACGGCACGGTCTATACGGTTTCCTCCCTTGCGCGCCCCTGGTGGAAGAGCACGGAGACCGAATGGGAGCTGATCCCGGAAGAGACGCTTCCGGAAGGCTCCTGGATCGGGTTCGAGAAGGGGGAAGGCGACTTTTATTACGGTGTCATGGACAATTACCGCACCACGTACTATCTGACGGACGTCCCCGTCTGGATGCCGCTTCCCTATGCCTTTTCCTTCGTCTATATCGTGAACGAGAACGACGTGACGGTTTTTGACGCGGACAAATTTGTCGAATTCGCGAAGGACGGCGACGAGTTTGTGGACGATCTGGGCCCGGAGAGCACCGTCATTCAGTTTGAGGACGGCCTGGTGACCAGGATCGCCACGCAGGAGCGATGAGCTTCGGGAAGAAGGCCGTGGCTTTCATCGCCCTTGACGGCGGGGGTACGAAAACAGAGATCCTGCTGCTGGACGGGGAATTCCGGATTGCGGACAGCCGGCGGTGCGGCTGCGTAAACCACGAGCAGCTGCCGGGCGGATTTGCGGAGGCGGGATCCGTCCTGCGGGAGGCGCTCGGGGCGCTCCTCGCGGGGAACGGGCTGGAGGCGGGACGGGTCACGGACCTGGTCGCCGGAATCGCCGGAACGGATACGCCGGAGGACGCGGAAGCCTACGCCGCGGAACTGCGGAAATGCGGGTTCCCGCGGCTGACGGTCGTGAACGACGGATATCTTCCGGTCAAGGCGAACGCGCCCGGCGGCTGGGGCGTCGCTTACAACTGCGGAACGGGCGTATGCTGCAACGCCATCGGCCGGGACGGCGGCATGACCAAGACGGGCGGCCTGGACGAGTGGGCCGGGGACGCCGGCGGCGGCAGGTGGATCGCGCAGCGGGTGTTCCGCGCGGTATACGACAGCGCCGTGCTGGGGCTTGGACCGTCGCGCCTGAAGGAACGGTATTTCGGGGCGTTCGGGCCGGACGGGGAGGACGGGCTGATCCTGTCCCTGATGCGCATGAAGCGGGAACCGGAGAGGCAGAGCCGGGTCATTCGGATGCTTTTTGAGGCCGCGGAGGAAAAGGACGAAACCGCGCTGGGCATTGCGGCGGAGATGCGGGAACGGGCGGCGGCCTATATCCGCGCGGCCGTGCGGCGGACGGACCTGGGGGACGGGGAAATCCCGGTGATCCTGACCGGTTCGGTGCTGCTCAGGGCGGCCAGCGCTTCGTTTCTCGGGGAGCTGGAGGCGCGCATCCAAAAAGAAATCCCGCGCGCCCGTGTGAGGCGCGCGGAACATGCGGCGGTACTGGGAGCCGTAAACTGGCTGAAAGAGCGGAACCCGTAAGGCGGGGGCAAGGGGACGCGGGAAAGCGGCCTGCGCTCAGTCCAGCAGCAGGCCTTTTGCGCTTTCCGTCTCCCAGTTCAGGCGGCCGTACCGGCGGGTGACCTCGAAAATCTCCCGCGCGAGCGCCTCTGTCAGCGTCCCGGGGGCGAGCCGCCAGTGCCAGTTGTTCTCCTGATGGGAAGGATCGTTCATCCGCGCCGCGGAGCCGAGGCCCAGATGGTCCTGAAGGGCGACGACCGCGGTCTCCGCGCGGCACATCATCGCCGCGCGCACGAACACCTCGTGCATCCGGTCCGCAGGCAGGTCCTGCGCCCCGAAGTAATCGCGGATCATCCGCTGCGCGTCCGCGCCCAGCGAAGCGAACCAGCCGTTGACGGGATCGTTGTCGTGCGTGCCGGGATAGACCACGCAGTGCTCCGGAATGTTGTGCGGGAGATAATCGTTGGTCGCCCCGAGATCCGCCGGGTCGAAGGCGAATTCAAGGACCTTCATGTTCGGGAAGCCGGTTTCGCGCACCATCTGGCGGACGGACTCCGTCATATATCCCAGGTCTTCGACGATCACGGGTTTGTATCCCATGTTCTGCCACATCTGGTGGAAGAGGGCCATGCCCGGTCCCTTCTCCCAGTGCCCCTCTTTGGCGCCCTTCCCGGCCGGGATCGAGAAATACTCGTCCAGACCACGGAAGTGATCGATCCTGAGGAGGTCGCACTGCTGGAAATTGACCCACAGCCGGGCCATCCACCAGCCGAACTGATCCTCCCGGTGCTTCTCCCATCGGTACAGCGGCGTGCCCCAGACCTGGCCCTCCGCGGAAAAGGCGTCCGGCGGGCAGCCGGCCACCGCGGTCTGCCGGTTTTCCTCGTTCAGCTGGAAGAGCTCCGGATGCGCCCATACGTCCGCGCTGCCGTAGTAAACGTAGATCGGGATGTCCCCGATGATCTGAATGTGCTTTCCGTTCGCGTACGCCTTGAGGGCCGTCCACTGCTGCCAGAAGACGAACTGCGTGAATTTGTGGAACTCGATGTCGAAATACAGGAGCCGGTTGTAATAGTCGATGGCATAGCCGAGGCGCCGGCTGATGTCCTCCGGCCAGTCCGGCCATTCCGCTTCTTCGAAATACGTCCTGAGCGCCATGAACAGCGAATAATCGTCCAGCCACCAGCGGTTCTCGCGGATGAATTTCTGGTATTCCTCGCGCCCGGCGATTCCGCTGCGCTCGTAGGCCTTCCTGAGGAGCGGCATGCGCCGCGCAAAGAGCTTTTCGTAATCCACGTGCTCCGGATCGCCGCCGAAATCCTCGGCTTCGATCTCCCCGCGGGTCAGCAGGCCTTCGCGCTCAAGGGCATCCAGGCTGATGTAAAACGGATTCCCCGCGAAGGCGGAAAAGCTCTGGTAAGGGGAATCGTACGCGAGCGGCTGATGGTTGGGCGGATTGAGCGGGAGGATCTGCCAGTACGTCTGGCCCGCACGCTCCAGAAAATCCACAAAACGGTACGCTTCCTCGTCAAAGCAGCCGATCCCGTATTTGCCGGGCAGGCTGGAAACGGGCATCAGAATTCCCGCGGAACGACTCATCTTCTTTTCCTCCTCTTCGCCGATGAAAACCGGGAGTTTTCCCGAAAAAGACCTTAAGGATTTACCGGACTTATTTTAGCCGACGGAGCCGGCTCTGTCAATTTGCCGGAGGCCGGTGTTTTTGAGCAAAGGAGCGGTTTGCCATATGATCCAGGATATCGGGCCCAGCCGGCTGAACAACGCCTACGCGCCGCATGCGCTCCGCCCGGAGGACGCGGTCCTGCCGTTCGACGAGGACGGGAGGCTGTACGTCTGCACGGAGGG
>ONXY01000270.1 GCA_900321945.1 uncultured Eubacteriales bacterium
GGTTAAAACCGGGAGGAATGCCCTGTCACCGGAAAGCCGGAACTGAGAGGGCAACCGGGCCGCGATTGGCCTTCAAGGCAGCGGCGAATCTGTTTCTTCATGCTCATCCGGGGATTGGCTCCGGTTTGTGTTCGTCTGTTTCTGCTGCTTCCGTCCGCAGTTTTATCTGCGGATGAGCAGCACGCTGAAATCGTTGACATTGGTGCCGGTAGGGCCGGTGACGATCAATCCGTCTACTGCAGACAGCGCATGATAGGCGTCATTTTCCTGCAGTACGTCAAAAACGGAAAGCCCCTTTTCTTTCAGGCGGGCGTTCGTTTCGCCGTCCACATAACCGCCGGCCGCGTCCGTGGGGCCGTCCGTTCCGTCGGACCCGACGGAGAATACGGCGGTATCCGCAAAGCCGGAGAGCGCGGGGGCCGCGGCCAGCGCCAGTTCCTGATTGCGCCCGCCCTTGCCGTGCCCGGTCAGGTGCACGACCGTTTCGCCGCCCATGATGAAAGCCAGGCTTTCCTTCGCGTCCTGATGGTAACGGGCGATCTCCGCCAGCATGCTGCCCGCGTCCCTCGCCGTGCAGCAGAGGCTGGCCGTTAGCACCTGCGGACGGTAGCCGAGCTGTTTCGCGGCGTCTTCCGCCGCCAGGCAAAGCTGGCGCACGCTGCCGGTTACATACGTTTCCACGTTGGAAAGCGACTTCGGCGTTTCCTGCTCCAGCAGCTCCCGCATCCGCGGGCTGAGGGTAATTCCATATCTGCGAACGATCTCCTTCGCCTCTTCGCAGGTGGAGGCGTCCGGATAGGCCGGCCCGGAGGCGATCATATCCAGCGGATCGCCGATGATATCGGACAGGACGATGGAAACCACCCTGGCCGGAAGGCAAAGCTTGGCAAAGCGGCCGCCCTTCACGGCCGAGAAACGCTTCCGCACGGTGTTCATTTCCGTGATGTCCGCGCCGCAGGCGAGAAGCTCCCGCGTGAGCCGCGTCAGTTCATCCGGGGTGATGAGCGGCTTTTCAAAGAGCGCCGAACCTCCTCCGGAGAGCAGGAAAAGGACCGTGTCTTCCTTTTTCAGGCCGGTGACCGCGTCGATCACGGTCTGCGTGCCTTTGAAGGAGTTTTCGTCCGGAACGGGATGGCCCGCTTCATAAATGGAAATTCCTGGCAGATCCCCTTTGCTGTGGCCGTATTTGGTGACGACAACCCCGTGGGAGATCCGCCCGCCAAGGGTGTCGCAGGCGGCGCTGGCCATTTGCCAGGCCGCTTTTCCGACCGAGATCAGCACGACGCGCCCCGCGCCGAAATCCGCGTGAATCAGGGCGCGCCGCACGGCGGCGTCGGGCATTGCGGCCGCCAGAGCCGCGCGGATAATCGCATTGGCATCTTCGCGCAGGGTCATATTCTTCCCTCCCGGCATCAGACTGGACTGCAACTGAAGATATGCGGAAACCAGACCCGCCCGTTATTCTTTTCCGGAATGCCGGGCATTTCGCCGGCCTTCGCGCTGTTCAGGCCGGCGCTTTTCACAACCCGGCGGCAGGCAAAGCCGTCCTTGTCCGTATGAAGGGCACGGACAGTCCACGATCTTCCCCTGTATAATAGGGCCTGCGAAAAACCGTGTCAATCTGGTGCCCGAAATTTGAACCTGTCCGCTTTTGCCTGAAAGGTTCGCGCGCTGCGTGGCGGCGGAGTTTTTTTATGTTCGGGTGATGGAAGAGCGCAGGATTCTGTGTTATAATGATTTATCCGACACGGGAAATCCGGCTGATGAAAACGGGGATGCGTGCGAAATCCGGGAGCGTCGCCTGTGCATCAGAAAATAAAGCAATGGTTTCTCCCCGGGCAAATACTGGAACACCGGCAATCATGGCCTGGCTGTTCAAGGGAGATCGGAACATGAAGAAGACTCTGATTGTCATCGTCAACGCGATCATTATGGCTGCCATACTGGTCTTTGTTGTATTCTATTCCAGATTTGTCAGCAAAGATGCTTACGAGAGACAGATCGAACACTTTGAGAACACGACGGTCACCATGGAGCATGTGACGGAGAACTATCTGGAAGGCGAGCAGCGCATCTGCGATGTGTGGGCCCGCTATATCAACAACCGGGCGATGACCATGGAAGAGGCGGCCGATTATATCCGCGCCTCGCACGTGCTTGCAAACACGTCGGCGCACCTGATTTCACCTGAAACGCTCACAGGCCTCTCCACGCGCCCAAAACGGGGCACGACCGACGACTATGACATTTCTTATAAACGGATAGGGCTGCTCGAAGACGTGGGCTGGATCGATGAAATCGGA
>ONXY01000277.1 GCA_900321945.1 uncultured Eubacteriales bacterium
ACGTTCCCCTGAACGGTCATACCCTGACCGCCGAATACCGCTATGAAGGGCTGTACGCCGTCAATGAAAAGGGACAGCTGATCACCGATTCCTATCCGTTTGAAAAGGACGGCGATTACTACTATGTCAACGCGCAGCTGGAAAGCGAACCGCAGGTGGAAAGCATGAGAAGGCTGCGATCCGATCCGGAGGCCTCCGTACCGGCGTCCCGAAACGTCCGTCTCGCTTTTCAGAAAGCGGAGGATTCCTCCAAGCTGGAGCTGCGGAATATCATCTACTATGACGACGACGAATCCATTCAGCTGGGCCGCCAGATTCTTTCCTTCAACACGGAGGCCTGGCCGTCCCTGTATTTCATCGAAAGCAATCTCCCCGTCCGGCTGACCCGGGACGGGGAGGATCAGATACTGCCGGTTTCCCGCTGGACCCATGTCGTTCAGCCGGATTTCCGAACGAACGCGCTGCTGGACGCGGACGGAAACCTGATTCTGTCGGACCAGGAAAAGGCCGCGGCGCTCTCGTCCCGGACGGCGGATGAATACCGCCTGTGGGGAGAAGTCGGCACCGCGGAAAACTGGTCTCTTCAGCTGCTTCCCCAGCACATGAGCGGCATGGATCTGTACGCGCAGGTCATCGTGACGGATACCCAGGGAAATGAAACCGCCACGGAGCTCATCCCCCTGCACAATCCGTCCGTTCTGGCCTCCTATCCGCAGGAGCGGGTAATTCTCTCCGGCGAACGCGCTGAACTCCTTCTGCAAAAAGCGGAGGTCGTCCGCTCCCCCCTGGACAGCGGTCTGGCGCTCCGCTTCGAAGTCAGCAATCCCAGCAGGTTCACCTACCGGCTCCATCTGTACGATATCACGGTGAATGACGTCAGCCTTCCCGACGGGCTTCATTCCTATCAGCTCATCAGCCCCCGGTCGGAGGAGCGGATCTATATCCGTCTTCCGGCGGAGCAGCTTCCGCCGCTTCGGGACGGAATCATTCACTCCCTGGGCTTTTCCGCCTCGCTCATCACGGACGAGAAATACTGGGACAGCGACGGAAAGCTGGTCAGCGCGAGCCTGACGTCCGAGTATACCTCCATTCCTCTGGAGGCGGATCTCTCCGGGCTGGAGCTTCCCCGGGAGGAAGCCGAACCGGAAACCGTCCTGGGGGAGCGGGAGGAGAACGGCCTGCTGTTTCAGCTGACCCGCCTTCAGGAAGCTGACGACGGTTCCGTATCCGGAACGCTCCGCCTCGAAAACCGCTCCGACAGACCGCTCTCTCTGGAGCCGGATCCCTTCCCGGAAAGCGGCGCGTCCCTGCCCGCGGCGGTGGTCAACCGGCACTTCCTTGCCAACACGCTGATCGTATCGGGCCTGCTGTCCGTTCAGCCGCATTCCAGCCTTTCCACGGATTTCCGGCTGCTTCGCGCGCCTGCCGCGGACGGCTTCGGATGGGAGACAGGGAATTGTTCTCCCGCGGATCTGCCGGACTACTGGGGCATTGAATCCATAGAATCCTTCGGGCTGCTATACAGCCTGTACGACGGGGAGGAGAACACCGGCCTTTTCCTCACGGATATCCCGCTGAAAACGCCGCTGGCGCTCCGGGCCTCCTCCGGATCCGGTTCCGAGGGCCTGACCCTCGTGCGGGAGCAGTCCACCGCCCTTCAGCTGCGGAGCGTCCGGAAGCGGCTGAAGTCCCTCGAGCTGCTGATGGATCTGCGCAATCAGGGCGAAGCCCGCCTGATCCTCGTTGCCGCCTGCCGGATCGACGGAAAAAAGGCATCCGTTTCCATTCACCGGGAAACGGATGCCGAAGCCGCAGAGATTGTTGTTTTCCCATGGGGGCTGAATGAGCGGGTGCTGCTGGAGGTTTCCCTGCCCTGGACAATGCTGAATCAGCCTCCGGACTCCCTGACCCTGGAGTTTCTCCTGAAACGGGACGACTGGCAGGACTATGTTCATCAGGAAGTGACCCTCTCGCTGACTCCCTCCGCGGACGGAAAAACCTTCAGCTTCGAACGGCCATAAACGCCTTACTCATCCAGGTTATAATACTCGGTCAGCGAGCCCGCGTAGAAGGCCTCATAAAACGGAATGGAATCCACGCCGATGATCACCTGCCCGTTTCCCAGTTCCTTGCGCATGATGATCTTCTGATTCA
>ONXY01000110.1 GCA_900321945.1 uncultured Eubacteriales bacterium
CTGACGGAGAGCGGACTGCTGACCTGCCGGTGCCGGGTGGGCTATGAGGAAAGGGCCTACAGCCTGGATGCCGGATCCCCGGAAGGAGAATACCGGGACCGGGAGCAGGAAGCGCGGATCCGTACGCTGCTGAAGGAGACCTTTGACCGGTATGACAGCGCGGAGCAGCGGTATACTTCCCAGATGACGGACGACCGGCTGTATGACTTCCTTCAGACGGGGATTGCCCGGCTGGAAAAATACGGAGATGTTCACGGCACTGAGACATTCAAGCGCCGGAGCATCAGGCCCTTCTCCAATGTTCAGGTGGGGGTTGCGGTCAGAAGCGGGATCATGGACATCACCGTGACCTCCAAGGAATACAGCCAGAAGGAACTGCTGTCCATCCTGGACAGCTATCAGAAAAAGAAAAAGTATTACCGGCTGAAAAGCGGGGACTATGTGGACCTGGAGGACAACCGGGAGCTGGAGGACCTGACGGCATTCCTGGCCGGGCTGGACCTGACGCCGACGGACGCCATCCGGCAGCAGGTGCATCTGCCGCTCTACCGGGCCCTGTATCTGGACCGGATGCTGGAGGAGCACAACAACCTGGCATCCTCCCGGGACCGGACCTACCGGGCGCTGATTAAGAACTTTCAGACCATCCGGGACGCGGACTACGAGGTGCCGGGGGCGATGGAAGAGACGCTGCGGCCCTATCAGGTGTTCGGATACAAATGGCTGATGACCATGGAGGAAGCCGGGTTTGGCGGGATTCTGGCGGATGAGATGGGCCTGGGGAAGACGGTCCAGATGATCGCGCTCTTCCAGGCAGCGAAGGAAAAAGGGATTCAGGCGCCGAGCCTGGTCATCTGCCCGGCGTCCCTGGTATACAACTGGCAGGCGGAGGTGAACCGCTTCGCGCCGGGGCTGAAGGTCCGCACGGTCACCGGCGGCATGGCCGCCCGGAAGGCGATGCTGGAAGAGATCGGATCGGCGGGTCTTCCGCCGGCGGAGGGAGAGGAGACGCCCGGGGAGACCGGGGAAGCGCCGGCGGGCCTGACGGATACCGCCGGGGCGCCGAAGCGCCGGGGCCGGCCCCCGAAGAACGCTGCCGCGGCGGAGAGCGGAGAAACGGCCGCTCCGGTTCCCCCGAAGCGCCGGGGACGGCCTCCGAAGAACACGGCGGCCGTTAAGCCGATGGACGCGGTATCCGCCGAAGCCCTGCTCTCGATACCGACGGAGGCGGGCGGTGGAAAACAGGACCGGAAGGAGAAGAAAGAGGGCCGGGCGGACGTTTATATTACCAGCTATGACCTGCTGAAGCGGGACATCGCGCTGTATGAGGGACTTCGGTTCCATATCTGCGTGCTGGACGAGGCGCAGTTCATTAAAAACCAGAAGGCGGCGGCGGCCAAGTCTGTGAAGCTGATCCGGGCGGATCACCGCTTCGCCCTGACGGGAACGCCGATCGAAAACCGACTGAGCGAACTGTGGAGCATCTTCGACTTCCTGATGCCCGGGTTCCTGTACCGGTCGGAAGAATTCGTGAAAAAGTTCGAGATTCCGATTTCCCGGGATCAGGATGAGGACAGGACGGCCAGACTGAAAAACATGGTGGGCCCCTTCATCCTGCGGCGGCTGAAGGGGGATGTGCTGAAGGACCTGCCTCCGAAGCTGGAGGAGGTCCGGTACGCCCGGTTCGAAGGCGAGCAGCAGAAGCTGTATGACGCCCAGGTGGTGCACATGCAGCAGACGATCCATCAGAGCGGGAACACGGGAGAGGACAAGATCAGGATTCTGGCGGAGCTGACGAGAATCCGGCAGATCTGCTGCGACCCGTCCCTGCTGTTTGAGGACTATCACGGGGAATCCGCCAAGCGGACGGCGTGCATGGATCTGGTGCAGAGCGCCATGGACGGCGGACATCGGATGCTGATTTTCAGCCAGTTCACCTCCATGCTGGCCCTGCTGGAGGAGGATCTGAAGGCCGCCGGGATTTCGTACTTCAAGATAACCGGATCCACACCGAAGGAGACCCGGGTCTCCCTGGTGAACCAGTTCAATGAGGGGGAGACACCGGTGTTTCTGGTATCCCTGAAGGCGGGCGGAACGGGGCTGAACCTGACGGGTGCGGACGTGGTGATCCATTACGACCCCTGGTGGAACCTGGCGGCCCAGAATCAGGCCACGGACCGGGCCCACCGGATCGGCCAGACGCGGCAGGTCACGGTTTACAAGATGATCGCCAAGGGCACCATCGAAGAGAAGATCCTGGAGCTGCAGGAGGCGAAGCAGGACCTGGCGGACGCGATTCTGGAGGGCCGGAGCGAGAGCCTGATGAGCCTGAGCAGCGAGGAGCTGCTGGCGCTGCTGGAATAAGCCGGCCGGCGCGGAGGGACTGCCGCCGGCTCAACAGGCCCCGGGACGGAAAGAAAGGGAACGGGGCGGATCCGGAGCCTGCCCGGGCGGGCAGGCTGAAGCGGGAAACGGACGGAACAGGAGGAAATAACATTCATGCTCAGACGAACTGATTTTTCACAGAGCGGAAACATTCGGATTCTCGGACGGACGGTCAGCAGGAAGGGACGGCTGCCGCTGTTCTGGTCCGGTTCCGGGGTGGAGATGACGGTGACGGGAACGGAGCTGTACGCGGAGATCAC